>DATMEC010000278.1:0-7972 GCA_035557125.1 Steroidobacteraceae bacterium | reverse complement strand
TCGCTCATGGGAATCGTGGAATCATAGTGCATGCTCAGGATCGAATGCCCCTGGTGCGGAGTCCGCGACGAGCCGGAGTTCACCTACGGCGGCGAGCCGCAGGTCGCGCGGCCGCCTGCGGGCGCGGGCGACGAGGAGTGGGCGCAGTACCTCTTCTTCCGCTCCAACCCGGAGGGCGAGCATGCCGAGCGCTGGTGCCACAGCTTCGGCTGCGGCCAGTGGTTCAACGTGCTGCGGAACACGGTGACGCACGCGATCGTCGCCACCTGGGCCATGGGCGAGCGGCCGCGAAACTGAAGGGGCGCGTCCCCATCAGCGCCGGTCCGGGATCAGGCCGTCCGCGCGCATCCGGTCGATCTTCTCGTTCTCCCGCGCGGCGTTTGAGCGCGCCGCGGTAACCAGCTGCTGGAATTCCGGTCGCCTGCGCAGGGGTTCGAACAGCGGGTCATTCAGCAGGTAAAACTTCCAGTGGTAAAGGCCGAGCCCCGCCTGAATTTGCCGCTGCAGCGTGGCGATCGCCTCATCCGGGCGGCCAAGCAACATCAGGGCGAGGGCTCGCGCATCGCTCAACCACACTTCGCCGCGGCCGTATCGCGTCGTCTGCGTGTCGATGTCGCGGAGCAGTTCCTGGGCGAGCGCTTTCGCGCGATCCGGCTCACCGGTCATCTTCAGGAGGTCGGCAAGGCCGGCCACGGCGATTCCCTGGCCCAACGGGTCGCCGAGCTGCGGTTCACCGTCCTCCCAATCGACGGCTGTCCACGCCTCGAGCGTGCCGATGGCGCGCTCGTAGTTTCCCGTCGCGCGGGCATGCATGCGCAACGCATGTGAGATACGCCACTCGTCGATTGGGCGCGGCCTGGCGGCGGCGAGCATCGCATATGCCGCCTCTCCGGCCACACGCCAGTTTTCGCGATACAGGTTCAGGGACAAGGGCCCGGATCGTGACGATTCCCCGATGTTGCGGAACGCCGATTCGGCGGACGCGGGATCGTCGGCATCGAGGTAAGCGACGCCGATGTGATACCAGGCCAGCTCGTTGCCCGGGTCGAGCTTCACGGCCTGCTCGGCGAGGTGAATGGCCTCCGCGATCCGGCCCTGCAGTCTCCAGCGAAATTCCGCGAGCCGGACCAGCGCCGGGACGTAGAGCGGGTCGCGCTCCAGCACCTGCTGGAGGATCGCCGTTGCCTGCTCGGCATCGCCCGGCCCATATCCGAGATACGTCGCCTTGAGGACGTCGAGGCGCGGTTCGAGGGGGTTCAGCTGGCGCGCCTTCTCCACCATTGCGAGCGCCTCCCGGCGGCGCGCCATGCTCTGGAACAGGAAAGCCGCAAGCCCCTCGTAGCCGCGCGCGGAGTTCGGCGCGAGTTCGAGCCCGTGGCGGAAGTCCGCATCGGCCGCGGCAATGTCGTAAAACGCCTTCGTCCAGCCGCGCTCGACATATGCCTCGCCGTTCGCGGGTTCCAGTTCGATGGCGGTGTCGAGCAGTTGCAGTGCGTTTTCGACGGCTGCCGCCATGGCGGCATTCGCCTTCTCCGGCGACTCGCGATCCGCGAGCTCCACGCGCGCCCTCGCGAGCAGCACGTAGGCCTCGGCGAACTGCGGATCCTGGCGGATCGCCGCAGACAGGGAATCGATTGCAGCGGGCAGGTCCGTAAGCCGCTGGCTCGCGTGCAGCGCGCGACCGCGCAGGAAAGACAGGTAGGCGTCGAAGTTCCGGTCGGCATCCCGGCCGTGGGCGGCGAGGGCCGCCGTGCCCTCGTCGATGCTGATCTTCATCGCCCTCGCCACTTCCGCGGCGATCTCGTCTTCAACGGCGAACACGTCCCGAAGCGGGCGTTCGAACTTCATCGACCAGATGCTGGCGCCGGTTTCGGCATCGACCAGGCTCGATGTGACGCGCAGCTGCTCCCCGGCGGTCTGCACGCTGCCTTCGAGCAGGTAACGTACATTCAACTTTCGGCCAATTGCGCGCAGGTCCTCGTCACTGTCGCGGAATGCGAACGACGAGCCGCGCGCGATGACGGTCAGCCCCGGAAAGCGCCCCAGCTGGTGCAGGACATTCTCGGGTATGCCCTCCGCCAGGAAGTCCGTGCCTTTGGCGCTGCCGTGATTCTCGAAGGCGAGCACGGCGACGCTGCGGGCGGGCAGGGGCGCGGTGGACACTGCGTCAATGCTGCGATCCGGCGCATTCATGCGGCTGACAACGATCCCGATGCCGACCGCCGCGACGAGCGTGGCCGCGGCAGTCAGGAGTACCGCCCGACGCCACGGCTTGGCGGCCTCCGGCGCGATTGTGGCCGGCGCGACGGGGTTGCTCGCGGTTGGCGGGTCGTGCCGCGTCAGGTCCGGCCGCTCCACTTCCGGCAGCAGCCGGTAACCGCGCCCGCGGACTCCGATGACGTACCGCGGAGACTTCGGGTCGTCATCGAGGCTCGCGCGCAGCAGCTTGACGCGCTGGCTCACGGTCTCGGGCCCGACGACGAGGCCTGGCCAGACGCGCTGCATCAATTCGTCGTGCGACACGACCCGGGGCGCAGCCTCGATCAGCGCGAGCAGCAGGTCAAACGTGAGCTTCGGCAGCGCCACCACCTGGCCGTCGCGGGCGACCGTGGCCCGGCCCGTGTCGACGACGAGGTCCCCGACCCGATAGACGGGTGGTGGCGGGCCATTTTCGGGGGGGTTCACGGTAATCGGCGAGGTCGTCGGCCCTTGCTTGACACCCTTCTCGGCGCGGGCGCAGTCTAACTCAGCGAACGGGGGGTCCTTGCATGGTCAGGTTGAGAGTCGGCGTAACGGCAATCGTCATGGCTGGCTGCGCAGCCTTGCTCGCGGGCACCGCGCTCGCCTGCGGCGACAAGCTGGTCGCCCTGGGTGGTGGCGTCGGGTTCGATCGCGTGATCGTGAGCCGGAACCCGGGTCACATCATCCTCATGCTGGAACCGGCGACCGGCCTCGCGGAGGCCAACGAAAAACTCAACCTGGCCGGATCGCTCTCACTCGCCGGCCACGAGGTTTTCGTGGCCAGGAACGCCGCGGAATTGCGCGCGCATCGGCTCGCGGCTGCACCCGACCTGATCCTGGTCGATGCCGGGCGGGCGGGGGAGATCCAGCCGCAACCCGTCGCCGACAAGAAGGACCCGGTGATCCTGCCCGTTGCCTATGCCCCGGCCAGCGAGCTGACAGCCAGGGAGCTCGAGGCGGGCTGCGTCGCGGTCATCGAAGGCAAGAAGGGCACGCAACTGCTGAAGACGGTCGAACGGGTCCTCAAGCTGCGCAGCCGCGGCGAGGCCATGACCTGCGACAAGAGCGTCGAAAGCCAGCAAGCATGAAACGACCGATGACCGGCGTTGCCCGCGCCTGGTGCGTGGGCACGACTGCGTTGCTCGGCCTCGCGCTGGCTCCCCGCGGGGTCCAAGCCCAGGCCTGGCTGCCGGCAAAAGGGAGCGCCGGGTTCGCGTTCGACTATTCGGACATCCTCAACAAAAAGCACTACAACTCAGAGGGTCAAGCTGCTGACATCGGGCACACCGATGTCCAGATCTATAACCTTTCCGCGAGCTACAGCCCGAGCGATCGCGTCGCGCTGAGCGCGTCGCTGCCGTTCGTGCGGACCCGCCACCGCGGCGATAACTGTTGCGGGCACGACACCGAGATCGACAACGGCAGCTGGCACGACACCGTCACGGACCTGCAGCTCATGGCGAGCTTCCAGGCGACCGGCGGTCCCGTCGCTCTCGCGCCCTATGTCGGTCTCGTGATTCCCACCCACAGCTACACGACATTCGGCCATGCGGCGCCGGGGCGCGGGCTGGAGGAACTCTGGTTCGGATTTTATGCGGGGGCGAGCCTGCACCCCTGGGTTCCGCGAACCTACGTCCAGTTGCGTGGCAACTATGCGTTCGTGGAGCAGGTCCTGGGAATGTCGCACGACCGCACCAATGCAACGCTCGAGATCGGGTATTACCTGAACCCCGCCTGGAGCGTACGAGCGCTTGTCACGAGTCAATGGACGCAGGGGGGCATCGACCTACCGCTCGACCCGAACGACCCGCAGACAGCGATACTTTTCCCGGTTCACGACCTCCTGGTCGCCGAGAATTTCGTGAGTGTCGGGGCGGGCGGCAGCTGGGTCATCAACGGGCGCGTGAGTGCCTACGCCCTTTACATGCATATGATCGAAGGGTCGAACGCCCACAAGGTCGACCACCGCATATCAGTCGGCGTCAGTTACGGCGTCGGCGCCCACTGATTCGCCCTCAACCAGCCGGCTTCACGATACTTCACCCAATCTTCACCCGCCCGTCATGCACGGGCGGGCCCGCCCCGCGACCCTGATCCCGCGACGCGCCGCGTCGCCCGCTCCGACGGGGCGGCCAGAACGATGCGGCCCTGGGGGGCCGGGGAGACACTCATGTACCTTTCAGAGACGGAACGAGGGACGCGCGGCCTGCGCGCCGGTTGCCTGGCACTTCTCGGCGTGGTCGCGCCGTTGACCGCCGGCGCCGACGTCATCGCGCTGTTCGACGAGGTGGCTGACTTCACGGTCACGCCGCCTGGCATTACCTATCCGGCGGTGACGCCCGAGGAGATGCGCACGGTGTATGCCAACGACATGGCGGCCGTTCACATTGCCATGTACGACGCCGTGGTTTCGATCCGGGGCGGGTATGTGCCGTTCGCGACGACGCCCGCTTCAACGACCGCGGGAGCATCGGCCAATGCGGCTGCTGCTGCGGCCGCATGCAGCGTGCTGCGGGGGCTGTTCCCCAACCGCGCGCCGCAGTACGAGCCCGCCTGCGCGTCTTACATCAACGCACTGCCCAACAACGGCGCCAAGACGAAGGGCCTCGCGGTCGGCAATGAAGTCGCGCTCGGCACGCTCGCGTTCCGCGCCAATGACGGGCGCTCGACCGTCGTGACGTACACGCCGGGCAGCGATCCCGGCGACTTCCGGGGCACGAACCCCGCACTGCCATTCGGGCCCTTCATCCGGCCCCTCGCGCTGGAGAGCGTCTCGCAGTTCCGGGCGGAAGGACCGCCGGACCTGACCAGCTTCGACTACCTCCTGGACTTCAACGAGGTGAAATCGCTGGGGTCCGCGGCGAGTGTCACGCGGACGGCTGCGCAGACGGACCTCGCGCGGTTCCACACGGAGCCACCGCCGCGGTTCTGGACGCGCAACATGCGGCGCTTCGCGACTGACGGCCGCAGCGTGCTCGAGCACGCCCGGCTGATGGCGATGCTGTGGATCGCCCAGGCGGACGCGACCAACGCGTGCTTCGACTCGAAATATCACTTCGACTTCTGGCGCCCGCAGAGCTCGATTCCGCTGGCCGGAACCGATGGCAACCCGGCGACGGTCGAGGACGCGGGCTGGGCGCCGGTCGTGCCGACGCCGAACCACCCGGAGTATCCGGCGGCGCACGCCTGCAATGCGGCGGCCGTGGCGACGATCCTCGAGCGCTACTTCGGCTCGCAAAAGGTCGCCTTCACGATCGACAGTGCGGTAACGGGCCTGACGACGCCGTCCTTCCGCTATCGCAAGACCGGCGACTTCGTGGCGGACGTCAAGAACGCCCGGATCCATGGCGGCATGCACTACCGCAGTGCCGTCAACGACGGCGCGGTGCTCGGAACGCGCGTCGGCAACTACATCGCGCGCAACTACTTCAGGCGCGCGAGGTAACAGACGGAAGGGACGCGCACCTTCATATTCGCGAAGGTGCGCGTCCCCTTCAGCGTGTCAGCCGCGTGCGGCCGAAGACGGCCAGCGCGCCGTCCTTCGTGTAGACCTCGTCGGTGACTTCCAGCGCATCCGCCGTCAGGCGGTAGGTGCTGCGACCGCGCTCGATGTCGGGCGTGCCCCAGTCGATCGTCATGGCATCGCCCTCGACCCGGCCGCTAAGCGGCAGGCTGATTCCGCGCGAGTCGAACCAGGTGCCGGCGATCGTGCCGTCGTTGCGGACCCGGTAGTAGGCGTCTGCCTTGAAGTGCCAGGTCTGGCCGTCCTGGCCGGTCATCCGGTTCTCCATCGAGAGCCGGTGGAATTCGCCGTCGAGCACGGGCTCCCAGCGCATGCGCATGTCGGCCGCCATCTGGCGCACCGCTCCGGTGCCCTGCCAGGCGCCGGCGAGCCGGCCGAGGAACGCCGCGGCAGCCGGCTCCTCCGCCAACGCCGGCATCGCAAGCAGCGCGCCAAGCACGGCGACCGAGAAACGACTGGCAACGCTCACGCGCGCCTCCGCTTTTTTTCGTACATCGCGCGGTCCGCCCGCGACAGCAACACGTCGAGCGGCGTGTCGGCGGCGCAATTGATCTCCTCGATGCCGACACTCATGGCGACCCGCAGCGTCGGCACGACCTGCGAGTTGAACCGCTCGATCTCGGCCTGCAGCCGCCCGGAAACGGCGGTGGCGCCGTCGTGGTCGTCGAGCAGCGCGAACACGGCGAACTCGTCCCCGCCCACCCGGCCCACCACGTCGCTCTCGCGGAACACGCGCCCGAGAACCCCGGCGGCGTCGGCGATCAGCGCGTCGCCTGCCGCGTGCCCACGCGTGTCATTGATGCGCTTGAGCCCGTCGAGGTCGATGAAGACGAGCGCGCACTTGGCACGCGTGCGCCGCGACATGCGCAGCGCCTGGTCCGCGAGCACGAGGAAGCCGCGGCGATTGCGCAACCCGGTCAGCTCGTCGGTTAGGGCAAGCTGCTCCATCTCGACGCTGTAGTTGCGCAGCGCACTCTCCGACTGCCTGCGCCCGGTAACCGCGGCCGTGAGCGTAAGTGCCATCACCGCGGTGAGGCCGATGAAGGCCTGCAGCGCGAGCAGCGACTGGGCAGTCCGCTCGCCGCCGAAAGGGCCCGACCCGTTCGCCGTGGCGGCGATCGCAATGAGGGCGAGCAGGGCCACGGCGATCGCGACGCCGCTCGGGCGGAAGCGGAAGGCGATCCACACGAGGGCCGGCAGCGGCAGGAAAGTCAGCGGACTCGCGACGCCCTCGACCGGGGCAGGGGCGAAGAACACCACGAGCGTCGTCACTGCGAGCAAGCTGAACGAGGCGCCCAGCTCGCCGAGCCGCCAGCGCCTGTGCCCGACGTGCAGCGACTGCCGCCAGGTGAGGAAGACGGGTGCGAAGACCAGGATGCCGATGAGGTCGCCGAGCCACCAGGTCTGCCAGGAGTCGAGGAACTGGTCCGGCTGCAGGACCCCCGCGACACTCAGGGTCGCGACCCCCCAGCTCGAGGCGACGAAGCAGGCGACGGCCGCGATGGCGGTGTAGAGGAGTGTCGCCTGCCCCGCTTCGAAGACCTGCGAGACGCCGATCCAGCGCTGGATTGCTTCGGCGCAGACGAGCGTCTGGACCGTGGAACCGACGGCGATCGACAGCGCAATGACAACGCTGAGCCCGGTGAACTCGCCGGCGGCCGTGCTGACCGCAACTGCGATGTTGACGAGTACCGAACCGACAGCGATGCCCGGCCACACGCGCGGGCCCCAGAGCAGCAGCGCGGCGAGCGCGATCCCGGACGGCGGCCAGACTGCCGTTGCGTAGCCGGGCTGGATCGCGAGCGAGAGCCCGACGATGCCGGTGAGGGTGTAGCCCGCCGCCAGGATGATCACCCGGACCCAACGGTCGGCTGTCAACGAATCCTGAATTGGGGTCGACTCCCTGTCCCGCTGCGCAGGTTGCTTTTCCAGAGTATGAGAACGAGGCCGGCGAGCAGCAACAGGAGACTGTCGCCGTGGCCGCCGCCGCCGCTACCGGACGGGGGCGGGGGCTGGGGCGGGGGTGGCGGGGGCGGCTCCGCCGCAGCGCATTCGGCATCCACGGCGGGCGGTGCCGTGCCGGCAGCCGGCGCAACGAACGGCTTGAACGAACAGTCCCCGCCGCCGGAATCGCCGGCGAGGCCCTGCGAATCCTCGTACCGGAGCCAGTGCCCGCTGCCCCAGTCCACGGCGCTGGCCGGGTCGGCG
>DATMEC010000277.1:0-5024 GCA_035557125.1 Steroidobacteraceae bacterium | reverse complement strand
ACGGCATCCTGATGGCGGCCGCGCCGCACGCGCTGCCGCAGAAGCTGCTCGAGCAGCTCGCGGAGGGCGGGCGTCTCGTGGCGCCGGTGGGCCCCGAGGGCCGCCAGGAACTCCTGCGCTTCACGCGCCACAAGGACCAGTTCCATCGGGAACGCCTCGGCTTCGTCAGTTTCGTGCCCCTGCTTGGCGGTGTGACCTGAGGCGATGGGCCGCATGCGCCGCCCTCATCGCGATCGCCGGCTGTTCCGGCCCCGACCGCAGGCCAGACGTACCTGACCGGCACGTCGTCCGCGCTGGCGAGACGCTGTATTCGATCGCCGGGCGCTACGGGATCGACTGGCGCGAACTCGCACGCGTGAACGGCATGGGCCGCGACTACCTGATCCGGCCCGGGGATCGCCTGAAGCTTCCGCGACCCGGGCGCGCTGCGGCGGCGACCGCACGGTCGAAGGCGGAGGCCGCAGCCGAGACACGCGCCTCGCCGAGCAATCCCGCGCACCGCCCGCCGACCTGGCGCTGGCCGGTCGACGTCGGCACGGTGGTCGGCGTCGTACGCCAGCCCTCGGGCGGCGTCGGCCTTCGCATCGACGGCGGGCTCAACCAGCCAGTGCTCGCGGCCGCGGACGGCAAGGTCGTCTACACGGGCACGGGCCTGCTCGGCTATGGCCAGGTCGTGATCATCAACCACGTGCGGGGCTGGCTCACCGCGTACGGCCACAATGCATTCGTGCAGGTAAAGGAAGGCGAGGACGTGCGCGCAGGCCAGCGCATCGCGGCCATGGGACTCGGGCCCGGGCAACGACCGATGCTCTATTTCGAGATACGGCTCGAGGGCGACCCGCTGGACCCGCTGACGCAGCTGCCGCCGCGATAGCCGAAGGGGACGCGCATCTTCATATTCATGAAGGTGCGCGTCCCCTTCACCGCATCAAGGCCAGCGCGACGTTGCGGAACTCGCCCAGCAGTACGTTGTAGGTGCGGCAGGCGGCGTGGTTGTCCATGACCTCTAGCCCGATGCCGCGCGCGGCGAAGTCGGCGTAAAGCGCGGGAGAGGGCAGCCGCTGGCGCTCACCGGTGCCGAGCAGCACCACCTCGGGGCGAAGCTCGAGCAGCGCCGCGAAATCCGCGATCGCGAGCGAAGCCAACTCGGGCGGCCGCCAGTCGTCGATCACGATTTCCCGCGTGACGATCACGCTGCCCGCGATGGACCGTGCGGGCAGGCGCACCTCGCGGTCCGTGCAGGACAGGATCGCGTTCGCTTCGTTCGCGTTCTCGCGGGTGAATTGCATCGCGTTACCGGACAATATAGCCAATTCCTGCGGCCGGTCGCCGTTATGATGGCCGCCGATGAAGATCCGTGACCTGCCGCGCGCGCAGCCGCCACAACTGCGGCGCCGACCCGAAGGCGCCGTTGCCGGGCTGCCCGGAAGCCTGCACCCCGTGTTGCGGCGCGTGTATGCGTCGCGCGGCGTCGGCCACGCGGACGAGCTGTCGCTCGAGCTGCGCGCCTTGCTGCCGGTCTCGACGCTCGACGGCATCGGCCCTGCGACCGAACTGCTTGCCGGGCACGTCGAGCGCGGCTCGCGCATCCTCGTCGTAGGCGACTTCGACGCGGACGGCGCCACCAGCACGGCGCTCGTGCTGCGCCAGCTCGCGCGGCTCGGCCACGCCAACGCGGGCATGCGCGTGCCGGACCGCATGCGTCACGGCTATGGGTTGACGCCGGCACTCGTCGCGGAGCTCGCGAACGAGCGCGCCGACCTGCTGGTCACGGTGGACAATGGCGTCTCCGCGCACGCGGGAATCGAGGCCGCACACGCGCTCGGCATGGAAGTGCTCGTCACCGATCATCACCTTCCGGGTCCCGAGCTTCCGGCCTGTGCCGCACACGTGAACCCGAACCTGCCGCAAGCCGCGTTCGGCAGCCGCGCGCTGGCCGGGGTCGGAGTAGCGTTCTACCTGATGGCGTCGCTGACCCGTGAGCTGGAGAGCCGGCGCGGCGAGCGCCAGCCACCGGTCGCGGACTTGCTCGACCTGGTCGCGCTCGGCACGGTGGCGGACCTCGTGCCGCTCGACCGCAACAACCGGATCCTCGTGCAGGAAGGCTTGCGACGCATGCGCGCGCGCTCGGCAACGACGGGCCTCATGGCGCTCGCGCGCGTCGCCGGTTGCCGTCTGGACGAAATGTCGGCGCGCCAGCTCGGGCACCAGATCGCGCCGCGGCTGAATGCCGCCGGGCGCATCGACGACATGGCTGTCGGCATTCGCTGCCTCGTGACGGATGATCCGGCCGAGGCGCTGACACTCGCGGGCGAGCTCGACCGGCTCAACCGCGAGCGGCGCGAGGTCGAGGCGCGCATGCGCGAGCAGGCCGTGTCCGCCGTGCGCAACCTGCGCATCTCCGAAGGCGAGCTTCCGCTGGGCCTCACGCTGTTCGATCCGGGCTGGCACGCGGGCGTCGTCGGGCTCGTGGCGTCGCGCATGAAGGACCGCCTGCACCGCCCGGTGGTTGCGTTTGCGCCGGCCTCCGAGGACGAGCTGCGCGGTTCGGCGCGCTCGGTGGCGGGCCTGCACGTGCGCGACGTGCTCGAGGCGGTCGCGACACGCCACCCGGGACTCATCGACCGCTTCGGCGGTCATGCCATGGCGGCGGGCCTCACGCTCCGGCGTGCCGCGCTCGCCAGTTTCGCGGATGCGTTCGCGGACGAAGTCGGGCGCCGGCTGACGCCCGCGCAGATGCAGAACGTGCTGGAGACCGACGGTGTGCTGTCCGCGGCCGAGCTCACGCTGGATACGGCCCGGGCGATCGAGTCCGGCGGCCCCTGGGGCCAGGCATTCCCGGAGCCCGTATTCGAGGGCGAGTTCACCGTCGCCGACATGCGCGTCGTCGGCGAGCGGCACCTGAAACTTTGGCTGCGCCTGGATCCGGCGTCAGTCCCCGTCGAGGCGATCGCTTTCGGGTATTTCGACGAGGACGGGGCGAAGCGGCCGGCGGCCGGCGCACGCGCAAGACTCGCGTACCGCCTGCAGTCCACGAGCTTCGGCGGCACGCCGCGCGCGGAGCTTCTCGCCGAGCACGTCGAATGGCGCTAGCCTCTGCTAGACTGCCGCCGCCATGGAAACCGCGCCGACACGCCGGCTGATCGAGGACCTCACGGAGCGCCTGAAGGCGCTGAGGGGGTACCTTTGAGTATGACGGGAAGCGCGAGCGCCTCGAGGAGCTGAACCACGAGCTCGGCGACCCGGCGATCTGGAACACGCCGGAAAAAGCCCAGACCCTCGGCCGCGAGCGCGCGCGGCTTGAAGCCATCACCACCGAACTCGACCAGCTCGCGACCGGCCTTGCGGACGCCGCCGAACTGCTCGAGCTCGTCGAGGCCGAGGGCGACGAGGCCGGGTTCGGCGAGATCGTGAAGGACACGGCGGCGCTCGATACGCGCGTGCGCAAGCTCGAGCTGTCGCGCATGTTTCCCGGCGAGATGGATCCGCGCAGCGCGTTCCTCGACATCCAGGCGGGCGCCGGCGGCACCGAAGCCCAGGACTGGGCGTCGATGCTGCTGCGCATGTACCTGCGCTGGGCGGACGCCCGCGGCTTCACGGCCGCCGTCATCGAGCAGAGCCCCGGCGAAGTCGCCGGCATCAAGAGCGCTACGATCGAGATCGACGGTGACTACGCCTACGGGTGGCTGCGCACCGAGACGGGCGTGCATCGCCTCGTGCGCAAGTCGCCGTTCGACTCCGGCAACCGCCGCCATACCTCGTTCGCCTCGGTGTTCGTCTCGCCCGTGATCGACGAGGAGATCAACATCGAACTCAACCCCGCCGACATCGAGATGGACACCTACCGCGCGAGCGGGGCCGGTGGACAGCACGTCAACAAGACCGACTCTGCGGTGCGCCTCCGGCACTTGCCGTCGGGCATCGTGGTGGCCTGCCAGGGCGAGCGCAGCCAGCACAAGAATCGCTCGACCGCCATGAAGATGCTGAAGGCCAAGCTCTACGAGCTCGAAGTCAACAAGCGCAATGCCGCCGCACGCGTGCTCGAGGACCAGAAGACGGACGTCGGCTGGGGTCACCAGATCCGGTCATACGTCCTCGACCAGTCGCGCATCAAGGATCTCAGGACCGGCCACGAGACCGGCAACCCGCAGGCGGTCCTGGACGGGGCGCTCGACCCGTTCATGGAAGCGAGCCTCAAGCAGGGACTGTAAGCTCCGGCCATGGACCGCAAGGACGAGACGACGCCGCAGGATGAAAACGCGCTGATCGCCGAGCGGCGCGCGAAGCTCGCGCGCCTGCGCGAGGCTGGCAGCGCCTACCCGAACGACTTCCGCCGCGACGCCCTCGCGGCCGACCTGCACGCAACCTACGCCGAGAAGAGCGACGAGTGGCTCGCCGCGCATCCGGTGCGCGTGCGCGTGGCCGGCCGCATGATGTTCAAGCGGCTCATGGGCAAGGCGTCCTTTGCCAAGCTGCAGGACGCGAGCGGCCAGCTCCAGCTCTACCTTCAGGCGGATGCGCTCGGGGCCGGATACGACGCGTTCAAGGGCTGGGACGTCGGCGACATCGTCGGCGCCGAGGGCGTCCTGATGCGCACGCGCGCGGGCGAGCTGTCGGTGCGCGCGGAGTCGGTGCGGTTGCTGGTAAAGGCGCTGCGGCCGCTGCCCGACAAGTGGCACGGCCTCGCGGACACCGAGACCCGCTATCGTCAGCGCTACGTCGACCTGATCGTCACCGAGGCGGCGCGCGAGACTTTCCGCACGCGCACGCGGATCGTGCGGTTCCTTCGCGACTTCCTCGACGCGCTGGGCTTCCTCGAGGTCGAGACGCCGATGATGCAGCCGATCCCCGGCGGCGCGGTCGCGCGGCCCTTCGTCACGCACCACAACGCGCTCGGGCAGGACATGTACCTGCGCATCGCGCCCGAGCTGTACCTCAAGCGCCTCGTCGTCGGCGGCTTCGAGCGCGTGTACGAGATCAACCGCAACTTCAGGAACGAGGGCCTGTCCACGCAGCACAACCCC
>DATMEC010000276.1:0-2682 GCA_035557125.1 Steroidobacteraceae bacterium | reverse complement strand
CCGCAGCCAGCTCCTCCACCAGATCGGCGTGCGGCACCGCGTCGTCGGCGCGGACATCGACGAGACGCCGCTCCCGGGCGAGAAACCCCTCGACTATGTGCAGCGGATCGCCGCTGGCAAGGCGCAGGGCGTCGTCGCGCGGCTCGGCGGCGAGCCGGACGCGCCCGTGCTCGCCGCCGACACGACCGTCGTCCTGGGCGAGCGCCTGTTTGGCAAGCCGGCCGGCGAGGCCGACTGCCTGGAAATGCTCGGTGCGCTCGCCGGGCAGAGGCACGCCGTGCTGACGGCCGTTGCGCTGCGGCACGGCAACCGGCTGCACCGGGCGCTCGACACCAGTTATGTCACCTTCCGCGCGATCGATCCGGACGAGGGGCGCCGCTATTGGGCGAGTGGCGAGCCGGCGGGCAAGGCCGGCGGTTATGCCATCCAGGGGCTCGGCGCGGTCTTCGTGGCGCGCCTCGAGGGCAGCTTTTCCGGCGTGATGGGGCTGCCGCTGTTCGAGACGGCAGCGCTACTCGACGCCGCGGGCGTACGGCGTTGGCAGCGGGCGTGAACCGCCGGAACGCCGGCTTCACCGCCCTTGTCCAATTCATGAACTCCATTGCCCGCCGCCCCGAATGAATGCCTGGAACGCAAGGATGCAGCGACTGTGGCGCTGGCTCGCCGGCCTGATCGGGCTCGCGGCCCTCCTGCTCGCGCTCGGAATCGGCGCGTTCCGGCTGGCAATCGACATGTTGCCCGGCTACCAGGAACGGGTGGTCGAGCGCGTGCGCGAGGCGACCGGGCTCACCCTCGAGTTCGATTCGGTCTATGGCCGGATCAGCCGCTACGGCCCGGAGATCGTGTTTCGCGGCGCCCGCGTGCTGCCCGGCTCGGGCGACGAGCCGCTCGTGACCGCGGACGCGGGCCGCGTCAGCCTCTCGATCCCGCGCTCGATCTGGTACCGGCGGCTCGAGGTCGCGCGAGTCGCATTCGTGCGGCCGCACCTGCGGTTCGTGATCACGGCCGATGGCCGCATCCGCATGGTCGGGCAATCGGCGCTGCAGCGCCCCGATGCCGATCAGGAGCCGATGACGCTCGACCGCCTGCCGCGCGGCCGTTTTGCAGTCACCGATGCCGTGCTCGACGTGCTGGACCTGCGCGCGCGGCAAGGGCGGTTCCAGCTCACCGGCGCCGACGTCGAGGTCGTGCGCAAAGGCGACGACATCACGGCGACCGCTCGCGTCGACCTGCCCGAGCACCTCGGCGCGGCGATCGACGTCGAGGCCGAAGCGGACGGCGACCTCACCGACAGCTCCGCCGTGGATTGGCGCGTCCGGGTCGATGCGCGCGATGTCGACCTGGGGCAATGGGCTGCGATGCTGCCGGACAGCTTCCGCGTTCCGGCGGCCGGGTATGGATCGGCACGCGTCTCCGCGCGTGGCCTGGGACCTGACATCGTGAGCCTCAGGCTGCAGCCGCAACTCGAGGGCCTGCGCCTTCCCGGATCGACCGAGACGTTTTCCCGATTCGCCGGCGACATCCGCGTGCAGCGCGACGACAGCACGATCTCGATCGAGGCCACGGATCTCGAATTGTCGCGGCCCGGCGTGCCGTGGCGGACGGCAAGCCTCGACGCGCGGCTCACGCGCAAGAACGGGCACTTCGCTGCCGCGGCCGTGCGCGCCGACTCCGTCCGCATCGAAAATCTCGCGGCGCTGGCGGAGGTCCTGCCGGCCGGCACGCTGCGGGAGCGGATCGCGACGCTGGCCCCGCGCGGCGAGTTGCGTGGCGTCGACCTGACGGTCTCCGATGTCGGCGAGCGGCGGCTGCCGGACGTCACCGGTCGCCTCAGTTTCTCCGACATCGGGTTCGGCCCGCTCGGCCGCGCAGCCGGCGTCACGGGCTTCGACGGCAGCCTCGAGGGACGCGGGGGCGGCGGCATCGTCACGGTCGCGACGCGCGACGCCACCATCGACTGGCCGCAGCGGTTGCGGGCGCCGATCCCCGTGCTGCGCGGCGACGGCCGCGTCGAGTGGCAGCGCTTCGACACCGGCGTCCGGCTTTGGCTCGACGACGCCTACGGTGACAGCGGGCACGGCAGCGCACGTGGCAAGCTGCGCATGGTCCTGCGCCCCGGCGAGCTGCCGCTCCTCGACCTTTCGGCGACTGCCGCGGGATTCGACGTTACGCAGACGTGGCGCTACCTGCGGACGGACAAGCTGTCGCCCAAGGCTATTGGCTGGCTCGACGACGCGTTCCGTGCCGGCCGCGTGACGACGGCCAGGGTGTCGATCACCGGCCCCACCAAGGGATTTCCGTACCGCGAAGGGCAGGGGGAATTCCGCGCCACCGGCCACGCGAGCGGCGTGAGCCTCCACTACGCGACCGGATGGCCCGACGTGCAGGGCGTCGAATCGGACTTCTCGTTCGACGGCCCGGCCCTGCACGCGGTGGCGAGCCGCGGGCGCATCGGCGGCGTCGCGTTCACCAATGGCGAGATCAACAGCGCCGACCTGCGCGACGCGGTGTATGCCGCGCGCGGCACGGTGGCGACCGACGCGGGCCCTGCGATCCGCCTGCTGCAATCGACGCCGCTCGCTCCCTCCTTTGGCGCGGTGTTCGCGGACCTCGTGGCGTCGGGCCCGGTGAAGGCCGACGTCGCCCTGTACCTGCCGATCAAGGCATTCGACCGGCGCGTCG
>DATMEC010000275.1:0-2187 GCA_035557125.1 Steroidobacteraceae bacterium | reverse complement strand
ACGCTCATGTCGAACGCGATCCGCGGCATGGTCGGCGAGCTCGATCCGCATTCCGCGTTCATGGACCAGGACGAGTTCGAGGACCTCAAGATCGCGACCGAGGGCAACTACTCCGGCATCGGCGTCGAGGTGACCGCCGAGGACGGCGTGCTGACGGTGATCGCCCCGCTCGACGACTCGCCCGCGGCGCGCGCCGGCATCCGCCCCGGCGACGCGATCCTCGCGATCGACGGCCAGCTCCTGCGCAGCGAGCCGCTCGACCATGCGATCAAGCGGATCCGCGGCGAGCCGGGCACGGTGGTGAAGCTCGACATCGGCCGCGAGCCCCTGCCGAAGCCGCTAGAGCTCACCATCGAGCGCGCGGTCGTCTCGGTGCACTCGGTTCGCTTCGACATGCTGGAGCCCGGTTACGGGTACCTGCGCATCTCGCAGTTCAGCGAGACCACGGGCCCCGACACGCTCGCCGCGATCCGGGCGCTCGAGGACGAGGCCGGCGGCGAGCTCCGCGGCCTCGTGCTGGACCTGCGCAACAACCCGGGCGGCGTGCTCGACGCGGCCGTCGAGGTGTCGGATGCCTTTCTCGAGGACGGCACCATCGTTACGGCGGAAGGCCGCTCGGCGGAGTCGCGTTTCCGCATGGAGGCGCTGGACGGAGACCTCTCGCGTGGCGCGCCGATCGCGGTGCTGGTGAACGGCGGCTCCGCTTCCGCAGCCGAGATCGTCGCCGGCGCGCTGCGCGACAACGGCCGTGCGAAGATCCTGGGCCAGAAGACATTCGGCAAGGGCTCGGTGCAGACTGTGCTGCCGCTCGAGGACGGGCAGGCGCTGAAGCTCACGACGTCGCGTTACTTCACGCCGTCCGGCGTGTCGATCCACGAGCGCGGCATCGAGCCCGACGTGCCGCTGCCGGAGCCGGATGCGACCACGGCCGGCATCGTGGATGCGGCCGAGCGCGACGCGGAGATCCACGCCGCGGTCGCGTGGCTGAAGACCGGCAAGACGCAACTGGTGTCGGCGGAATGAAGCGCGTGCTCGTGCCGCTCGCCGAGGGCTTCGAGGAGCTCGAGGCGGTGACCATCATCGATATCCTGCGGCGTGCCGGCATCGATGTCGTCGTCGCCTCGCTTGCGGGGAGCCCGGTCACCGGGTCGCACGGCATCCGCCTTGCGGCCGACACGCCGCTCGGGGCGCTCGCCGAGCAGGATTTCGACATGATTGCGCTCCCCGGCGGCATGCCGGGCGCCGACCACCTGAGGAACGACCCGCGCATCGCCGGAATCGTCCGCCGCCTGCACGACGCGGGCCGGCCCGTGGCCGCCATTTGCGCCGCGCCCATGGTGCTCGCCGCGGCGGGCGTGCTGGACGGCCGGCGGGCGACAAGCTTCCCCGGCTTCCTTGACGACGCGGACAAAGCGACGGTCGTGGGCGAGGCGGTCGTCGTCGACGGCGGCGTCATCACTTCGCGCGGGCCGGGCACGGCCCTCGACTTCGCGCTCACGCTGGTCGAACAGCTCGCCGGGCGCGACGCGCGCCTGGCCGTCGAGGCGCGCCTCGAGCGCGACAGGCCGGCCGCGGCGTGACGGAGGCCACCGACAAGTCGGGCATCGCGCAGGCGCCGCCGCACATGCGGCGCGAACTGGCGGAGCGCGACGAGCATGCGAGCATCCTGAAGGGCCTTGCGCGCGTCGACTGGCTCGCGCTTCTGGTCGTCGCGCTCTACACGCTTGCGCTCGGCGCGCCGTCGCAGTCGTCGCGGGGTCTTTATGCCGCGCTCGCGGCCTATACGCTCTTCGTCGTCGCGTTCCGCTGGCGCGGATTCCCGGTGCGGCGGACGGGCTCGCGCATCGCGGTCGGCGCCGCGGCAATGGTCGCTTTCATCACGGTCGTGGCGGCGAACACGGGCGGCGCGTCGAGCCCGATGGCAAACCTGTACCTGCTGCCGATCGTCGTGGTCGCGATGACGCTCGGCCGGCAAGGCACGATTGTCGTGTTCGCGGCGGTGACGCTCGCGTTCCTGTCGTTGCTGGCGGGGGAGGTTCCATTCGCTCCTGCCGGCGAGCTCGCGACGCGCCTGTTCGGGCAGCTCGGCCCCTGGGCGCTCGTCGCCTACCTGACGCAGGCGCTCGCGGGCACGATCATGAGCGCGCGCCGGCGCATCGAGGAGATGGCCGAGCGCGACAGCCTGAC
>DATMEC010000274.1:0-6251 GCA_035557125.1 Steroidobacteraceae bacterium | reverse complement strand
CCGGATCTCGCGCGCCTTGCGGATGCCCTCGGCGCCGTCGGCCGCGCCCTCGGTCTCGAAGCCGTGGTTCTCCAGCATGCGACGCATCTGGAACACCTCGGTCGGCGAATCGTCGACGATCAGGATGAGCGCCATGGCCGTACTCCCGTCATTCGCGGTTGACGTGCCGTTCGATCGCGGACAGCAGCTCGTCGCGAGTGAACGGCTTCGTCAGGTAGTGCTCGGAACCCACGATGCGACCGCGCGCGCGGTCGAACAGCCCGTCCTTCGATGACAGCATGATCACCGGGATGGAACGGAACACCTTGTTGTGCTTGATCAGCGAGCAGGTCTGGTAGCCGTCGAGCCGCGGCATCATGATGTCCACGAACACGATGTCCGGCTGGTGATCGGCGATCTTGGACAGCGCGTCGAAACCGTCGACGGCCGTGAACACCTCGCAGCCCTCCTTGGCCAGCAACGACTCCGCCGTGCGGCGGATAGTCTTGCTGTCGTCGATGACGAGCACCTTGAGCCCGCTCAGGCGGAGCCCGTCATTAACGGCCGCTGCACTTTCCATCGGGTTCCTCCGGCCCCGGCTCTGCTCCGGCCGGGCGCGTGACAACTCGCCAGGTGGCGCCCACGGTTTCGACGCCGGAGCGCACACCTTTTAACATATCGGTCCACCCCCCGCCACGCCGGCACGGCCGGTCGCGCGGGCGGTCGGGACCAGTGACAGGTGTACTATGACAAGACCCCCTGACGTGCAGTATCCGCGTCACATTCCCGCCAATCGGCCGGAGATTGCCTGATGCCAGCCCGACCGAGCCTCGCCGTGCTGATGGACCCGCTCGAAACCGTCAAGCCGGCCAAGGACTCGACGGTCGCCATGCTGACCGCGGCCGCGCGCCGTGGAGTCGAGACGCTGGTGTTCGGCCAGGGCGACCTGTGGTTACGCGACGGCCGCACGTTCGCGCGACTCGCGCCCATCGAGGTCACCGGCGACGCCAAGGCGTGGTATCGCACCGGCGTGCCCGCGGTCCGCGACCTCGCCGCCGTCGACGCGGTGCTGATGCGCAAGGATCCGCCCTTCGACATGGAATACATCTATAGCACCTACCTGCTCGAGCGCGCCGAGCTGGCGGGCACGCGGGTCGTAAACCGGCCGCAGGGCCTGCGCGACATGAACGAGAAAGCCTACACGGCCTGGTTTCCCGATTGCTGCGCGCCCACCCTGATCACCCGCGACATGGCGGGGATGGAGGCGTTCCTCGCCGAGCACGGCCGGGCGGTCTTCAAGCCGCTCGACGGCATGGGCGGCCGCTCCATCTTCGTCGTCGCCGAGGGCGATCCGAACACGCGCGTCGTGCTCGAGACGCTCACCGAAGGCGGCCGCCGCTATGCGATGGCCCAGCGCTACCTCCCGGAGATCGCGGACACCGGCGACGCGCGCATCCTGCTCGTCGACGGCGAACCCGTGCCGCACGCGCTCGTGCGCATGCCGGCGGCCGGCGACCACCGCGGCAACCTCGCGGCAGGGGCCCGCGCCGAAAGCCGTTCACTGACGGACCGCGACCGCTGGCTGGCCAGGCGCATCGGGCCCGAGATGCGCGAGCGCGGTATGCTGTTCGTCGGGCTCGACGTCATCGGCGGCTTCGTAACCGAGATCAACGTGACGAGCCCGACCGGCATCCGCGAGATCGAGCAGATGCACGGGCACGACATCGGGGGCCAGCTGGTCGATGCGGTGCTTGCGCGCCTTTTCCGCCGCTGAGCGAACATGAAGGCGATGCAGTCAACCGTGGGCTCGCGCGACCGTCTGACGGTCACGCTGTTCCTTGCGGGCCTGTTTCACCTCATCGTGATCCTCGGCATCAGCTTCGCGCCGCCGGCAGCCGACTCCGGGAGCGTGCCGACGCTCGAAGTGCTGCTCGTCAACAACCCGCTGCCGGATGCCACGCAGAACGACAGTGCAAATTATCTCGCCGAGCGGACCCAGCAGGGCAGCGGCAATTCGCCGGATGGGCGGACCCGCCAGCCCACCGCGGGCGATGCCCTCGAAACGCTCGCGGGCGCTGCCGACGGGGGTACGGCCGCGCCCGCGCCCGAGGGACAGACAGGCGGCGATGGCGAGCTACTGACGAGCCGCGCGAACACGCAGCGCCTGGTCGCCGCATCGGCCGATGCGGACACGGCGCCGGCAGAGCTGCCGCGCGAGCGTGTCGCCGGCAGCGCCTTCCCGTTCGCGGGCACCGACCAGGACTCCGAGCTCCAGCTGAAGGGCGCGACGCGGCGCGAGCTGGTCGTCACGCCGAATACGCGGGTCTCCGGGGTGGCCGTTTACCTGGACGCGTGGAAGCGACGCATCGAGCAGGTCGGCACCGTCAACTTTCCAAACGCGGCGCGCCGCAGCAAGCTCTCCGGCAACCCCGTGGTGGAGGTGGTGCTCGCCGCGAGCGGCGGCCTGGTGCGCGCCACCGTCAGCCGGTCGAGCGGCCACGGCGAACTGGATCGCGCCGCAATGGACATATTGCGGCTCGCGACGCCGTTCGAGCCGTTCCCGGAGACGCTGGCCGCCCGGCACGACGTCCTGCGCTTCTCCTACGAATGGCAGTTCGTCGGCGGGCGGTTGGCTGGATCGGCGGTGGAAGTGCCGGTGGAATAAGAGGGGACGCACCCCTTCGTTGCGGCTTTGACCGCCGCGGCCACCGGGCCGATACTAGGGCCATGAGCGCGGGTGAATACCTCAACAACCAGCTGCTGGTCGCGATGCCGACGCTCGCGGACCCCAATTTTTCGCACAGCGTCACGCTCGTGTGCGAGCACAACGAGCGCGGCGCGCTCGGGCTCGTGATCAACCGGCCGCTCGATATGCGCATGTCCGAAGTGCTCGACCAGCTCTCGCTTGCGACCGACGACGCGCGCCTGCGCGACATGCCGGTGCTCGCCGGCGGACCTGTCCAGCGCGACCGCGGCTTCGTGCTGCACCGGCCGGGTGTGCAAGGCTGGGAATCCACCATGCGGGTCTCGGATACGCTGCATGTCACGACCTCGCGCGACGTGCTGGCCGCGATGGTGAAGGGAGACGGCCCACGGCAGGCAGTCATTGCCCTCGGCTACGCCGGCTGGGAGGCCGGACAGCTCGACGAGGAGCTGCTGCAGAATGCCTGGCTCACCGTGCCCTGCGACGACTCGCTGATCTTCGACCTGCCATTCGAGCAGCGCTGGCACGCCGCGGCGCGCCTGCTCGGCATCGATCTGTCGCGCATCTGCACCCAGGCGGGGCGTGCCTGAGGCGAAGCCATGATCGCGCCGGCCGCGAGGACGGTGCTCTCTTTCGATTACGGGCTCCGGCGCATCGGCGTCGCGGTGGGCAATACCCTGACCGGAACCGCGGAAGCACTCGCGACGGTCGCGGCCGACGACGGCCTGCCCGACTGGCGCGCCGTGGACCGGGTCGTCGCCGACTGGCAGCCGGCGGCGATCGTCGCCGGCGTTCCCTATAATATGGCCGGCCGCGATGCCCGCCTCACCACGGCGGCCTTGCGGTTCGCCGACGAGCTCAGGCAGCGGTACGGCATCGAGGTTCACCGTGTGGACGAAAGGCTGACGTCGCGCGAGGCGGAGGATGATCTGCGCGAGCGCCGCCGAAGCGGCGCCAAGGTGAAGCGCGTGCGCCGCGGCGACGTCGACCGCGAGGCCGCCCGCCTCCTCCTGCTGCAATGGCTGCGCGCCCTTCCCGGACCGCACGCGAAATGAGTGCCGCATTCCCGCAGGTCGACGCGGCCGGCCGGCTGCGGCATCTCGTCACGCTCGACGGGCTCCCGCGCGCGCTCATCGAGACGCTGCTTGCCCGCGCCGAGGGTTATGCCTCTGGACCGGCCCGCGGCGACGCGCTGCGGGACGTCACGGTCGCGAACCTGTTCGGCGAGCCGTCGACCCGGACGCGCGCCTCGTTCGAGCTCGCGGCGCTGCGCCAGGGCGCGGACGTCGTCAACCTCGACGACGCGATGTCCTCGCGCGCCAAGGGGGAGTCGCTCCTCGACACGGTGCATACCCTGCGCGCGCTTCGGGTCGACGTGTTCGTGATGCGCAACAGCGAGGCCGGCGTGCAGGAGCAGGTCGCGCGCGCCGTCGACGGCGAGGCCGCGGTCGTATCGGCGGGTGAGGCGCACCTGTCGCACCCGACACAGGGCCTGCTCGACGCCCTGACGATCCGTCAGGCGAAGGGCGACCTCGGGCGCGTCTCGGTGGCGATCGTAGGTGACGTCGCCCGCTCGCGCGTCGCCCGATCCGCGCACCGGGTGCTCGCGACACTCGGAGTGCCGGACATCCGCATCGTGGCGCCGCAGGCAATGATGCCGGAGGCGTCGGGATTCGCCGGCGCCCGCCGCTTCGACACGCTGGAGGCCGGAATCGCAGGCGCGGACGTGGTCATGACGCTGCGCATCCAGCACGAGCGTGCCGGTGGCGCGCCGGTGGACCTGCCGGCCTACCGCCGCGAGTTCGGCCTGACGGCGGCGCGGCTCGGGCGTGCGAACCCGGACGCGATTGTCATGCATCCGGGGCCGATGAATCGCGGCGTCGAGATCGACTCGGACGTCGCCGACGGGCCTCGATCGGTGATCAGCCGGCAGGTCGCAAACGGCCTCGCGGTGCGCATGGCGGTGCTGGCAGAGGTCGTCGAAGCGCGGCAGTTGCCGGCGCCGTGAGCGCGGCGCGCGCACACCGCGGCACGATCTTCCTCGAGGACGCCAGCGTACTCGAGCATCATGCCTTCGCGGGCAGCCAGTTCGTCCTGCGGCTCGCGGCGCCGCGCTGCGCAGCGGCGGCGACGCCCGGGAGCTTCGTCCACCTCACCTGCGGCCCCGACCTGCCGATGCGCCGGCCACTTTCGATCATGCGTGTGAACGCCGCGGACGGCTGGGTCGAGGTGCTCTACAAGGTCGTTGGCCACGGACTTGCGGAGCTGGCCCTGCGCCGCCCCGGCGAAACGATTTCCTGCCTCGGCCCGATCGGCCGCGGGTTCACTGCGAACGCGGCGCGGCCGCGCCTCCTGCTCGTTGGCGGCGGCGTCGGCATCCCGCCGATGGTGTTCTTCGCCGAGCGGCTCGCCGCCGGCCGGGGCGCCTTCCGTCCGTTCGTGCTGATGGGCTCGGAACTGCCTTTCCCGTTCGAGGCGACGGCCTCTCGCCTGCCCGCACCCGGCCTGCCCGCGGTCGCGACTGCCGCGATGCCGCTCCTCGAGGAGCTCGGGGTGCCGTCGCGTCTCGCGAGCCTGTCCGCATTCGCGGGCTGCCATCGCGGCTACGTCACGGAGCTCGCGGACGCCTGGCTGGCTTCGCTGTCGCCCGCGGAGCGGATCGAGGCCGAGGTCTTCGCCTGCGGGCCGCACGGCATGCTGGTAGCCGTCGCCGCGCTCGCGCGCCGCCACGACGTGCCCTGCCAGGTGTCGCTCGAGGAAAACATGGCCTGCGGGGTCGGCGGCTGCGCGGGTTGCAACGTGCTGGTGCAGACGCCGGAAGGGCCGGCCATGAAACGCGTCTGCGTGGACGGGCCGGTCTTCGATGCGGCCACGGTGTTCGCAGCGTAGCCAGCGAGCGTACTTCGCCGGCGGGACCACCTCCGGCCACGCCCGGACTCCGCGGCCACACCGAAGACTCCACCGCCTCGCGCACGCACTCGCGGCCGGAGCAACCGCCGCTGACGCGGAGTCGCGTCACGCCCACGAGCGCCGGGCGGGTCCCCGAGCGAGCGAATGTCCGTTCTTCTGAGCGAGCGAGGGTCCCCGACCGGAGCGAAGTGCGCGTGCCGGGGCAGTGGTTCAGCCGAAGTTAATGCGAGCCTCGAGGTTGGTGCGCGAATCGGCGTTGTTGAGCGCTTCCTCGATGTCGATCCGCCCCTCCTTGTAGAGGTGCAGGAGCGCCGAGTCGAAGGTCTGGATGCCGCGCTCGTTCGACGTCAGCATCGCTTCCTTGACCGCGATCACGTCGCCCTTCTTGATCAGGTCCTGGATGTGCGGCGTGTTGAGCATCACCTCGACCGCGGGGACGCGCTTGTTGTTGCGGCCGCGGACCAGTCGCTGCGAGACGATCGCGCGCAGGTACTGCGACAGGTCGAGGAAGATCTGTGCGTGCTGGTCGCGCGGGAACAGGTTGATGATGCGGTCCAGCGTCTCCGCGCAGTTGTTGGCGTGGAGCGTCGCGATGGCGAGGTGGCCGGTGCCGGCGAGCGCGACCGCCGATTCCATCGTCTCGCGGTCGCGGATCTCG
>DATMEC010000273.1:0-2172 GCA_035557125.1 Steroidobacteraceae bacterium | reverse complement strand
GTCGGCACGAAGAAGATGGCGAGGAAGGTCGCCGCCAGCATGCCGCCCATCACGCCGGTGCCGGCCGAAATGCGCGCGCCCGCGCCCGCGCCGCTCGAAAGCGCGAGCGGCAGCACGCCCAGGATGAAGGCGAGCGAGGTCATCAGGATCGGGCGGAAGCGCAGCCGCGCCGCCTCCACCGCGGCGGCCGAGGCCGACAGCCCCTCCTCGTGCTTGAGCACCGCGAACTCGACGATCAGGATCGCGTTCTTCGCCGCCAGGCCGAGCAGCGTCACCAGGCCGATCTGGAAGTACACGTCGTTGGTCAAGCCTCGCAGCCACACCGCGGCAAGCGCGCCGAACGTGCCGAACGGAAGCGCGAGCATCACCGAAAGCGGCAGCGACCACTTCTCATACTGGGCGGCGAGGATGAGGAAGGCCATGAGCGCGCCGAGGGCGAGCACCAGCACCGAGGTGCCGCCCGATTTCTTCTCCTGGTACGAGGCGCCGCTCCAGTCGAGGCTGAAGTCGGGCGGCAGCACCTCGCGCGCGATACGCTCGATCTCGGCAATCGCGTCGCCCGAGCTCACCCCCGGCTGGCCGCCGCCGAGGACCTGCACCGCCGGCAGGTTGTTGAAGCGCGTGAGCGTGCCCGGCCCGCTCGAGTACTCGATGCGCGCGAGCGAGCGCAGCGGGATCATGTCGCCTTTTGCACTCCTCACGTAAACGGCGCCCGCGTCTTCGGGGCTGCCGCGCTGCGAGGACTCGGCGGACATCAGCACCTGCCAGGTGCGCCCGAACTTGTTGAAGTCGTTGACGTAGTAGCTGCCGAGCGTGGCGGCGAGCGTGTTGAAGACGTCGTCGAGCGGCACGCCGAGGCTCTTCGCCTTCTCGCGGTCCACGTCCACATAGAGTTGCGGCACGTTCGCGCGCCAGAACGTGTTCACCATGCCGAGCTTCGGGCTCTGCGAGGCCGCGCCGATGAACTGCTGCGTCACCTCCCAGAGCCGCTTCGCGCCGCCCTCGCCGCGGTTCTGCAGGTAGAACTCGAAGCCGCCCGCGGTACCCAGGCCGAAGATCGCCGGCGGCGGGAAGGCGATCGCCAGGCCCTCCTTCAGGTGCGCGGTCTTGCCGTAGAACTCGCCGACCAGCGCGCCCACCGGCATCGAGCGCTTGTCCCAGTGCGTCTGCGTCACGAAGATGGTCGCGGCGTTCTCGCGGAACACGAAGCCGCCGGCGAAGTCGAAGCCGGTGAACGCCATCACGTGCTCGTTGAACGGATTGGAGCGGATCGCGGCGCTGACCTCTTCCACCATCTTGTCGGTGCGCGCGAGCGAGGCGCCGTCGGGCAGGATCACCGGCGCGAAGTACCAGCCCTGGTCCTCGTCGGGCACCAGCGAGCCGGGCGTGATGCGCCAGAGGAAGGCGGTGAGCGCCACCATGCCGGCGAAGAGGAGCAGCGCGATGCCGCCGCGCCGAATCATCCAGGCCACGCCCGACTCGTAGCGGTCGGTGACGCGCGCAAAGCCGCGGTTGAACCAGCCGAACCATCGGCTCGGGGCGTGGCTTTTCTTCTGCAAGACGATGGCGCAGAGCGACGGCGTAAGCGTGAGCGCGACGAAGCCCGAGATCACCACCGCGATCGAGATCGTGACCGCGAACTGGCGATAGAGCTCGCCGGTCAGGCCGCCGAGGAAGGCAATCGGGATGAACACCGCGCACAGCACGAGCACGATGGCGATGATGGGACTCGTGACCTCCTTCATCGCCTTGACCGCCGCGTCGCGCGGCTCGAGGCCTTCTTCCTGCATGATGCGCTCGACGTTCTCCAGCACCACGATCGCGTCGTCGACCACGATGCCGATCGCGAGCACCATGCCGAACAGCGTCAACGTGTTGATGGAGTAGCCGAGCATCAGCAGCCCGGCGAAAGTGCCGATGAGCGACACCGGCACCGCGGCGAACGGGATCAGGGTCGCGCGCCAGTTCTGCAGGAACAGGAACACCACGAGAAACACGAGCGCCATGGCCTCGAGCAGGGTAATGACCACTTCGCGGATCGAGACCTCGACGAACATCGTGGTATCGAACGGGATGGCGTAAGTGAGGCCCGCAGGGAAGCGCTGCGTAAGCTCTTCCACGCGCTTGCGCACCGCCTCGCCGACCTCGAGCTGGTTCGCGCCCGGCTGCAGG
>DATMEC010000272.1:0-3843 GCA_035557125.1 Steroidobacteraceae bacterium | reverse complement strand
GATTGCGGGGCAGAGGTTTACGATCTCGGATCGCTGCGAAGCTGGCGCGGTGTGGCGGGGTATTGCACCGTTACGTCAAGCAGGTTTTGAAACGCTCGCCGGAGGCTTTCGTCGAACATCTCCTTGCTGCCTGGTGCGCCAACGCGCGCGACCGCTCGTAAGGGTTCGCTGGTGTCATCGCGCTTGTCGTGGCGATCATGCCGGCACCCGCGCCGTATTGGGCGAGCGACTCACGTCCGATGCTGGCGTTCGGTGAGTGTTCCTCGGCGCCAAGCAAGTCGCGGCCGGTCCGGTCAAGAATGGCACGAGATCCTTAGTGAAGCTCCGGGTCCTCCCAGTGGAACACATGTCCAAAGCCTTGGTAGGCCGCGAGCCATTCATAGTCTCGGTACGCCCCATTCGAATCCCTGACACCCAGCCACATTGTCAGAATTACCAGTTTTGAACTCGACCGCCGCGACGAACAACGGGTTCACGCCACGTGCGCACGGCTAGACTCCAGAGAGCGCGAAGATGGGTCGACCACAACCGCGCGATGAGCGCGTCGCTTGCCAATCGTGCGAACGATGAATGCGGCGTCTCGGCCGACACCGTGGATCATCGTCGACGACACTGAGTGCTGGAAGTGCTGGCCGACGAAATAGAGACCCGGCTCGCCATCGACGAGGCCGCTGGTCTGGCGCGGTTCGCCGTTCTCCTCGAAAATCGGCAGATCGATCCATGACAGCCCGAGGTCGTAACCCGTGCACCAGATGACGTTGGCCACATCGGGGCTGCGGCCGTTGGCCAGCTGCGGGCGTCCGTCCTTCACGCCGGTGACTTTGTCGACCCAACGCACGCCCACGCTGTCCAGCTCAGTGCGCCGCTGACGGATCCGCGGCAAGCCGGCGCTGATCATCTTCCCTCGCACCTTGCGTCCCATCGGCGTTCCGACCGTGAGGATGCGGTGAAACACCACGCGGAAGAGCATCGGCAGCACGACGCGCTGGACCCAGAAGTTCTTGATGTTGAATGGCATCGAGCCGACGTCGCGGCCCGCAATCCACGTCGGATGCGTCAGCGCAGTCTCCATGGCGATTTCCGCGCCCGAGTTGGCGGTGCCCACGATCAGCACGCCCCCGGGCCTCAGCTGCGATGGCGACTTGTACTCGCAGGAGTGGAGCTGGACGACTTCTGGCATCAGTTCATTGGCGAACGCTGGGACCTTTCGTCCTTGATAGCTGGCCATTGCCACCACCACGTGGTCTGCCTCGAAGTGATGCGAGCCGGCGTCCACGAGATACCGGTTGTCTTCGCGCCAGAGCCGATTGACGCGCACGCCGTGCAGAACCGGCAATTGATAATGCGCGGCATAAGACTCGAGGTAGTCGGCCATCTCGTCCTTGGTCGGGTATGCATACCGCGGCCCGGGAAACGGCATGCCATCGAGGCCGTTGAAGCGGTTCGGCGTGAACAGACGGAGCGAGTCCCACCGTTGCCGCCAGGAATCGCCGATGCGCGTGTTCGCGTCGATGACGATGAATTCGAGGCCGAGTTTCTTCAGGTGGTAGCCGACCGACAGGCCGGCCTGACCCGCGCCGATGACGATCACGCAGATGCGCTTCCGCTGCGTGGTCTCGCGCAGTCTGTTGAACGCCTCGCCTTCCTCGATCAAGCCCTCGATCTGCGGTGTCATTGGCCCCTCCATTCCCGGCCTCCGCGCCGTCCACGTCGACCACGTTGCCGAGGGTCAGAGCTTATCGAGGGTACACAGGTCCTGACTTCGGGAAGACCACCCAATTTGGCGAGGAATCAGAAATGGGTAGTTCTACCCACTACCCGACAAGATGGTGCCGATAGGCCCAGGCGGTCGCAGCCGCGCGCGAGGAGACGTTCAGCTTGCCGAAGATATTGCTGACGTGGCGATCGACGGTCTTCTCGCTGAGGAAGAGCTCGCCGGCAATGGCCTTATTGGTCTTGCCCGACGCAACGAGGCGGAGCACCTCGAGCTCTCGCGCGCTCAGCCCGTGCGTGTCAAGTGGGGATCCGGCGGTCGTGGTCGTCGCAGGCGTGGCCATCGCATCGGCCGCGCGCACGTCGGGTGCCGCGCCAAGTTGAACGAACAGCTTTCTCGCGGCGTCGAGCTCGAGGGCTGCGCCGTCCTCGTCGCCGAGCGCGCGAAACGCGCGTGCCAACAGTAGTCGAATGCGGGCGCTCAAATAAGGCGCCCCGACACGCTGCCAGACCTCGTGCGCGCGGCGCAGCGCGTGAATCGCGCCGCGGGCGTCGCCGTCCGCCAGCGCGACCGCGCCATTCGCGTGTTGCGCCATCGCGCTCAGCACGTCCATGCCGTACCGATCGGCGAGCGCGCCCAGTTCTTCAGCCGCCGCGCGCGCCTCGCCAATCTCCGATGCTGCCAGCAGAATCTCGACATGCGCCGGGAGGAACCGCGTGCGCTGCAACGGATCGGTGGTCACAGACATCACACGACGGGTGGCGGCCGCCGCCAGATCGACGCGATCCTGCGCGACGCGAAGCAGTGCCAACCCCGGGTGTGGATCGCGTCCGCTCTCGCTCGCCAGCCTGTAGGCGTGCTCGGCGTCCGCCAGTTCTCCACGCAGCCGGTGAATTTCGCCCTCCTGGTAGCAAGCGCTGCCGGCGGCATCGGCTCTCGATTGACCGAACCGCGTCAGCACGCGATGCGCCTCTTCGAACGCGTCTGACCAGGCGCCGCTGAACTGCATGATTTCGGATCGATGCACGAGGCACGCGCCCGCGAACGGCACCAATTGCGGCTGAGCGTCGCACCATGCGCTGAGCCCGGCGGTCCATTCGCGCGCGCGGTCGAGCGCGTGACTCCGCTGGCAGGCCGAGATCGCTTCGCAGTAGACCAGACCGGTGACGACCGGCAGGACGCTGTCGCTCGACACGGCCACCATCGCCTCGTCGAGCATCGGTAAGCCCTCAGACAGCCGGCCTTGCCGGATCAATGCGCTGCCCGTGTAGGCGCGAGCGAGGGCACCGAGGTCGCGGTCGTGATGACGATCCGCAATCTCGATCGCCTCCGCCGCCGCCGCGCCCGCGCCTCCATGGTCGCCGGCGAGTGAGAAGCGCAACGCCAGCGGGAGGCGCATATAGCCGCACTCGACACAATCGGGGTTGCCTTCGACCAGGTGCTGCGCGCGCGCCAGCCAGCCTCCGCCCCGCGCCGTCTGGCCCAGTGACATCAGCCGCATGCCGAGCCAGAACGCCGTCCGCGCGGCACGCAGTCTTTCGCCCGACGCGAGCCTGATTTCATAAAGGCGCTCGAAGGCGTCGAAGGAAGCATCGGTCCGGCCGCTCAGCATCGCAGACCAGGCGAGCCGCTCGGCATCGTCGGCGTCGAGCGGACCCGTTGCGCTCGCCTGCGTCAGCGCATCGAAGGCCTCCGCCCATGCTCGTCGTGCATAGGCGTCGCGGCCGATCGAGATCGAGGCGTGAGAAGGCGCGGTCACTACAAATCAATTATCCGCGAACGAGGCCTGCGGCCGTGCTCTCGCTGATTGGTGGGGCTCTTGGAGTGGCCGTTGCCTTCTGGACGGCCGATATGCTGGCGTCATTTCGACCGAGGGCACGGAAGGCATCTGGAGGAATTTCAGTGCGGTGATCCGTCCGGATACCGTGTCGCTCAACAGCGTCGCGGTGCTGTTTCACTTCGCTGCCGCGATGCTGGCGGGTGTGTTCTTCGGCTTCGTGCCGGCCATGCCCTTCTCGAGACCCGATTTCAATCAGGCGCTGAAGACCACGCGGACGGGGACCACGGACCGGCTCGTGCGCATCCTGCGACTGAACACGAGGACGACGCTCCTGGTGGACCAACTGGCG
>DATMEC010000271.1:0-2816 GCA_035557125.1 Steroidobacteraceae bacterium | reverse complement strand
ACGTCGGTGCGGTGGTCGATCACCGGGTACACGCTCACGCGGCGCCGCCGATCGCCAGCCAGACCAGCGCGGCTGCGAGCACGAGACCGGCCGCCAGGTGCAGGAGCCGAGAGAGCCCGAGCCAGAAGCTGCGCAGCGTGCCACCGGCGTAGTCCTCGATGACCACTTGCAGGCCCTGCATCGAGTGCCAAAGCAGCGTCGCGCCGAACAGCGCGCCGAGCAGTGCCTGCAGGGGCCTCGCAAACCATCCGGCAACGACCGCGTGTTCGAGCGATGGCTGCTGCAGCAGCGCGAACAGGAACCACAGCCCGAGCGGCAGCAGGGCGATCGACGTCATGCGCTGGTTGCGCCAGTGCCGGCTCGCGCTGCCGTGCTTTCCGCTCACGGCCCGCCCGCCAGGAACCGGCCCGCGGCCGTCAGGAACAGCGTCGCCAGGAACGCCGACGCGGCCAGCGCCGCGACGAGGTAGCCTGACCCGCGCGCCACCTTCTTCTCGAAGCCGAATCCGGCATCCCAGAAGAGGTGCCGGATGCCGGCAAACAGGTGATACCAGAATGCAGCGAGCGCGAACGCGAGCACGAAGCGCAGCGGAAGCCCGCTGAGGAACTGCGTCACGCAGGCGTAGGCTTCCGGCCCGATCGCGGCCGCGGCGATCCACGCGACGAACAGGAATCCGCAGGCGGACAGGTACACGCCGCTTGCGCGATGGAGGATCGACAGCACCAGAGTGTACAGCGGCCGGTACACATGCAGGTGCGGCGACAACGGCCGTTCGGCGGATTGAGGCATCGCTAAACCATTCTGCCAGAAGGCATCAGGGCTTCCCACGGCCAATTGTCGCGCGTTCCGCGAGATGCGCTGCGCTACGATGTCGCGATGGCGAACGTTCGCACCGCGTTCCTGCCCGAGCTGGCCGTCATTGCGGTCGTGGGCCGCGACGCGCGCAGTTTCCTGCAGGGCCAGCTCTCGAACGACCTGCTCGGGCTCGAGCGGCATCCCGGCATGCTTGCGGCGGCCTGCAATCGCCAGGGCCGCGTGCTCGCGATTCTGCGGCTCGCGGCGGATGGCGACGACGTCCTGCTCGTGCTGCACCGCTCGGTCGCCCACACGCTCGTCGCGCAGCTCTCGGCATTCGTGCTGCGCGCCGAGGTGCGGTTCGAGGACCGTAGCCGGCTGGTCGAGGTCGCGGGCCTCCTCGACGCGGAACCGGATGCGCGCTGGTCGCAATCTGCCGCCGCCGCCGCGGGCCTTGCGATGCTGGTTGCAAGCCCGCGCCGTATCCTGCTCGCCGGCACGCGCCCGGCGCTCGATGCCGTGCTTGCGGCGATTCCACGGACGACGCCCGAGGACTGGCATCTGGCTTGCGTCCTGGACGGCGAGCCATCCGTCATGCCGGCGACCGCCGCCCTTTGGCTGCCGCAGATGCTGAACCTCGACCTCGTCGGCGGGATCAACTTTAGCAAGGGTTGCTATGTCGGCCAGGAAGTGGTCGCGCGTGCGCAGCACCTCGGCCGGCTCAAGCGCCGCACGTTGCGCTACGTCGGTCCGCCCGAGATCGCCTTGCAGCCGGCGCAGGCGCTGTTCAGCGGCGAGTCGCTCGCCGCGCAGGTGGTCGTCACCGCGCACGACGGCTCGTCCACCCAGTGCCTCGCAGTCGTCGAGCTGCGCTTCTGCAGCGACCTGCTCGGGACCCGGCCCGGCGGCGCGGAGTTCGTTCCCTCCGACCTGCCCTACGCCATCCCCGCCCCCTCGACCGTCACCGCCGGCTGAAGGGGACGCGCACCTTCATATTCGTGAAGGTGCGCGTCCCCTTCGTCAGTCGTCCGCCTCATTGCGCAGCTGCGGAAACAGCAGCACGTCGCGGATGCTCGGCGAATCCGTCAGCAGCATGACCAGCCGGTCGACGCCGACGCCGAGCCCGGCGGCCGGCGGCATGCCGTATTCCAGCGCGCGCACATAGTCCGCGTCGAAATACATCGCCTCCTGGTCGCCCGCCGCGCGCCGTTGCACCTGCGCGCGGAACCGCTCGGCCTGGTCTTCCGGGTCGTTCAGCTCGGAGAAGCCGTTGGCGAGCTCGCGCCCGTCGACGAAGAACTCGAAACGGTCGGTGACGAACGGGTCCGAGTCCCGCGGCCGCGACAGCGGCGAGACTTCCGTCGGGTAGGAATGAATGAACGTCGGCTGCAGCAGGCCCTGCTCGGCGGTCTTCTCGAAAATCGCCATCTGCAGCGCCCCGGGGCCGTCTTCCTTTCCGGGCTCGAGGCCGAGCCTGACGCAGGCGGCGCGCAGGTAGCCTGCGTCGCGCAGGCGCCCGCGATCTAGATCAGGACTTGCCGCGGCGACCGCATCCTCCACCGAGCGCTTCGCGTAGGGCGCGCTGAAGTCGATGCGCCGGCCCTGGTAGTTCACAACGCGAGTGCCCAACACGGCGTCCGCCAGTCCCTGCATCATCCGCTCGACCAGCACCATGAAGTCCGCGCAGTCGGCATACGCCTGGTACAGCTCGAGCATCGTGAACTCGGGGTTGTGCTGTGTCGACAGCCCTTCGTTGCGGAAATTGCGGTTGATCTCGTACACGCGCTCGAAGCCGCCGACCACCAGCCGCTTCAGGTAGAGCTCCGGCGCGATGCGCAGGTACATGTCCTGATCGAGCGCGTTGTGATGCGTCTTGAACGGCCGCGCCGCCGCACCGCCCGCAATCGAATGTAGCGTCGGACCCTTCACCTCCACGTACCCCAGGCTGGCCAGCGTGTCTCGAATCGATCGCACGATCCGCGTGCGATTGAGAAATCGTTGCATCACGCCTTCGCCATGCG
>DATMEC010000270.1:0-3491 GCA_035557125.1 Steroidobacteraceae bacterium | reverse complement strand
AAAAGTCTGCGTGGAAACGCTCAAGCGGGTCCCCTTTGATTACTGGAACGGAGTGGGCGCGACGACGCGCCCGCCGCGCCTCAACGGCGCAAGCCAAGTTCGCTGACGACCTTGGTGTACCGCTCGGGGGCCGTTTCCTTGAGATAGTCCAGGAGCCGCCGGCGCTGTGCCACCATCTTCAGCAGGCCGCGCCGGGAGGCGTGGTCGCTCTTGTGAGTGGAGAAGTGCTCGGTCAGCCCGTTGATCCGTTCCGACAGCAAGGCGATCTGGACCTCCGGTGATCCCGTGTCCGTCGCGGCGCGCCGGAACTTGCCGACGACCTCCGCCTTGCGTTCATTCGTGAGTGGCATCTCGTTCACTTAACCCATTTTGAGGGCGCGCATTGTACCCGCCGGGCGGGGTCCCCTCAAGCACGCGAAGCGGCGTCTTCCGGCAGCTTGACCATGATCCTCTCGGGCGCGAGCCGTGCGCCCTCGGCGCTCATGCGCCCAACGCCCAGGAAGCGGCCTCCAACGCCGTACATGCGCACCTGCGAGGCGCCGGGCCCGAGGGCCGGCACCACCCGGCCTTGAAGGATTGACGCCTGCTCCGCGGCTCCAAGCCGGACCGCGGGCAGTCCCGGCAGGGCCTCGTCCACGGCCATGAGCATCGTTTCCAGGCCGCTGCCCTCTGCCGCTGCCGCTTCGACCCGGTCGAGCGCATGCATCGGCATGCCGGTGAACGGGCCGAGGCCGATGCGGCGCAGGCTCGCGACATGGCCGACGGTGCCGATCGCGCGCGCGAGGTCCTCGGCGAGGCTGCGGACATAGGTGCCCTTGCTGCAGGCGACCTCGAAGTCGAGCCAGTCGGCTCCCGCCGCCAGCAGGTCCAGCCGTTCGATGCGCACGCGCCGCGGCGCCCGCTCGACTTCGACGCCCGCACGGGCCAGCCGGTACAGCCGCTGGCCGTCGTGCTTCAGGGCGGAATACATCGGGGGAACCTGCATCGATTCGCCGACGAAGGCCGCGGCCTGGCGCCGGATGGCCGATTCGTCGAGAGCCACGAGCGGGGCAGTGGCCAGCGTCTCGCCCTCCCGGTCGCCGGTGGAAGTGCTGCGGCCGAGCGCGAGGCGAAAGCGATACGACTTGTCGGCATCCAGGAGGAGCGCACACGCCTTGGTGGCCTGCCCGAGGCAGACCGGCAGCAGGCCGCTCGCGAGAGGATCGAGGCTGCCGGTATGACCGGCCTTGCGCGCCTGGAACGCCCTGCGCACGCGCTGCAGGGCGGCGTTCGAGCTGATCCCCCCGGGCTTGTCGAGCAGCACGATGCCGTCGACGTCGCGCAGATCCCGGCCGCTCATTCCGTGTCCGGATCGGTCTCGACGTGGCGCCGGCGGTCGCTGTCGACGGAGTCGTCGATCAGGGACGAAAGGCGCGCACCGCGCTCGATCGAGTCGTCAATGTGGAACAGGATCTCCGGTGCGACACGCAGCCGCATCTGCTTGCGCACCTGATGGCGCAGGAACCCTGCCGCGTGGCGCAGCGCCTCGAGTGCCGCCTTGGGGTCGCCGATGCCGGCGAACGGCGTGAAGTAGACATTCGCGTGGGTCAGGTCGCGCGATACCTCCGCCGACGTGATCGTGATAAGGCCTACGCGCGGGTCCTTGACCTCGCGCCGCACGAGATCGGCGAGCAGTCGCTTCAGCTGCTCCTCGACACGACGTGCCCTCGGATACTCGCGCGGCATCGGAACTCGCTCAGGTGCCGAGCTGGCGAGCCACCTCGATGCGCTCGAAGCACTCGATCTGGTCCTTGGCCTTGATGTCGTTGTAGCCCTTGACGCCGATGCCGCACTCGGTGCCGGCGCGCACTTCGCTGGCGTCGTCCTTGAAGCGCTTCAGCGACTCGAGCTCGCCCTGGAAAATGACGACGTTGTCGCGCAGCACGCGGATCGGGTTGTTGCGGCGCACGTAGCCGTCGACGACCAGGCAGCCCGCCACAGTGCCGAACTTGCTCGAACGGAACACCTCGCGCACTTCGGCGAGCCCGACGATCTGTTCCTTGACCTCGGGCGCCAGCATGCCGGTAAGCGCCGCGCGGATGTCGTCGATCGCCTCGTAGATGATGCTGTAATAGCGCACTTCCACGTTCTGGTCGCGCAGCGCGTCGCGCGCCGCGGCGTCCGCGCGGATGTTGAAGGCGATCACGCGCGCCCTGGAGGCGGCGGCGAGCATCACGTCCGACTCGGTCAGGCCGCCGACGCCGCTCGAGATGACCTTGACGGACACCTCGTCGGTGGAGAGCTTGGCGAGCGCCTCGCGCAGTGCCTCTGCGGAACCCTGGACATCCGCCTTGATGAGCAGGTTGACCGTCCCCTTCGAGTCCTCTCCCAGCTGGGCGAAAGCGTCATCCGACTTCTGCCCCGCCTGGCGCGCCAGGCGGACGTCGCGGAACTTGCCCTGGCGATACAGTGCGACCTCGCGCGCCTTGCGCTCGCTGTCGACGACGAGCAGCTCGTCGCCGGCATTCGGCGGGCTCGAGAGGCCCAGCATCTGCGCCGGGATGGACGGGCCCGCGGAGTCGATCTCCTTGCCGCGCTCGTCGAACAGCGCGCGCACGCGCCCGAACTGCTCGCCGGCGACCACCGAGTCGCCGATCTTGAGCGTGCCGCGCTTGACGAGCACCGTCGCGACCGCACCGCGCCCGCGCTCGACGCTGGCCTCGAGCACCCAGCCCACGGCCGGCGCATCCCGCACGGCCTTGAGCTCCAGCACCTCGGCCTGCAAAAGGAGTGACTCGAGCAACTTCTCGATGCCGTCGCCGGTCTTCGCGGAGACCGGGACGAAGATGTTCTCGCCGCCCCATTCCTCGGCTATCACGCCTTCCTGCGACAGCTCGTTCCTGACCTTTTCCGGATCGGCGTCGTGCTTGTCGATCTTGTTGACCGCGACGACTATCGGCACGCCGGCCGCCTTCGCGTGCTGGATGGCTTCCTTGGTCTGCGGCATGACGCCGTCGTCCGCCGCGACGACCAGGACGACGATGTCGGTCACCTGGGCGCCGCGCGCGCGCATCGCGGTAAAAGCGGCGTGGCCCGGCGTGTCGAGGAAGGTCACCACGCCGCGCGGTGTTTCGACGTGGTAAGCGCCGATATGCTGCGTGATGCCGCCCGCCTCCCCCGCTGCGACCTTGGCGCGACGGATGTAGTCGAGCAGCGAAGTCTTGCCGTGGTCGACGTGGCCCATGATCGTAACGACCGGCGGCCGCGGCAGCGCTTCGTCGGAAGCCTGCATCCCCGCCTGCAGCTCTTCCTCGACCTGGTCGGCCTTCAGCACCTTGGCGACGTGGCCCATCTCCTCGACTACGAGCACCGCCGTGTCCTGGTCCACGGGCTGGTTGATGGTCGCCATGACCCCCATGTTGAGCATCGTCTTCATGACTTCGCTCGACTTGACGGCCATGCGCTGGGCGAGCTCGGCGACCGTGATGGTTTCGCCGATCGCGACCTCGCGC
>DATMEC010000269.1:0-4543 GCA_035557125.1 Steroidobacteraceae bacterium | reverse complement strand
GTCACGCTGAAGTCGACCGTGCCGGCGGGGCCGTCTGGCGTTCCTGAGATCACGCCGGTGGATCCATTCAGCGCGAGCCCGTCGGGCAAGGCACCGCTGTCCAGGGTAAACGTGCGCGCGCCGGTGCCGCCGCTGACCCGGAGGGTCTGGTTGTACGGCACGTCGATGACACCGCCCGCAAGCGTGGACGTCTGGAACGACACGGCGGGAGGCGGAGGTGGTGGAGGCGGCGGATCGATGTCGCGGCCACTGCCGCCGCCGCCGCAGGCCACGAGCAGCAAGGCGGCCAGGGCCCCGGCGGTAGTCGCGCGCATTTCAGTGGCGATGCGCCTCACTCCGGCCCCTCGAACTGGTCGAATCGCGGCGGCGTGCCGATCAGGACGATGTCATTCCCGGGTAAGGTCGTGCCTGCCGTGACGGTTACCGGACCGATGGGAGGCGGCGCGGTGCCGGGCATCGGGATCACGATCTCGCCGCCGACGCTGGAGCCCTCGGTGAATCCCGGATCGATGGACTCGACCTCGATCCTGTAGCTGCCGGCCGGCACGGGGATCTCGAAGAAGCCGATGTGCGCGGGATCCTGGCTGCGGAACGGCCCGGCTGGCTCGGGGTTCGGCTCGTTGATCGGATTGCCGTGAAAGACGCGGAACCTGTTGCCGGAAACGCCGCTCGCGGCCGTCGTGCGGCTCTCGTCGACGACGGTAACCGGGTTGTTCACCTGCCGCGCGATCACGTTGACGAGCTGCGCGTGGGACTCCCCGTCGGAGAAGTAGACCGTGCCGGTGATCGTGCCGTGGGTTGCCGCGAAGCCGCCGGCGCCGCCCGCCGGGTAGAGCTTCGAGATCCAGGCGATGTCGTCGGTGGCCAGCGAGCCCTGCGAGACATGCAACAGGAACGGGAACATGGTCGGCAGTCCGGCGAGGTTGTCCACGCCGCAGCCGGACTGGCACTGGACGTTGATCTGCGAATGATCGAGTCCGGAGAAGTGGCCGAACTCGTGCACGAAGGCGGCATCGAACTCGGCTTCCGACAGCTCGAAGTTGTCGTCGTTGTCGATGCCGTCCTGGTAAATGCCGTTCATGACGGCGATCCCCGAGACGAACTGGCCGCTACCGTTGAACGCGCAGGGACCCGCAAAACCGATGACGGACGGATCCTCGCCAAGGTCTTCGAACAGCGAGCCATCCACGTCGTAGACGATCGGGCTCTGGTCGCCGTTGCCGCAGGCACCCTCGACGGCGTCGAACTCCTCGGCCGTGCTGACGTCGCCGTCGGTAAAAGCGCCGACATCCTGGATGTCGCCCGCCCGGTTGTAGCTGATGCTCGCCGAGGCGACGTCCTGCCAGACACCGAACATGTCCGCGACCCGTGCCCGCGCTTCGGCGTTGGTGACCTCTGTGCTGAGAGGACCGAGATCGGTGCGGTACTGAATGGCCGTGGCCGTCCCCCACGTCATGGGCTCGCCACTCGTATCGATGGTCAGCGGCCCGCCAGCCACGGCGATGCGGACCGCGAGCGTGCCGGCCAGCACGACGAAGAGTTTGCCGGAATGCCGCCGCATCAATCGTTCCTCGCATAGGCGCGGATCATGCCCGCGAGTTCGCCGAGCGCGACCGGGCCCTGGCGATGCTTGGCGACGACGCTCGCCTGCCGCGGCGTGAGTGCGGCGGGCTTGCCCGGCGGGTCCTGCAGGCGGTCGAACAGTCGCACGTTGCCCGTACCGTTCAAAGCCACGGCGCGACCGGAGCGGTCGCGCTGGATCCGGAAGCGCCCCTGTTCGATGCCGACCGGGCTCGCGAGCCCATAGCGGCTAGGCCCATTCATGAGCAAGAGCAGTTCCTGACCCTTGCGGTACCCGGCGGCGTCGTATCGGTCGCGCACGTCCCAGATGTACTGGCGGAAGGTGTAGCGGTCCCGCGTCGCGCCCTTCAATGTTTCACCGACGCGCAGCGTGACGACGACGGTGTGAAGGTTGGTGAGTTCCGGGTGTTTCTCGACGTGCGCGCTGACGACCGTGCCGCGCACGACGTCCTGCGCGCGGTCGGTGAGCTCGTCGAGGTTCTGCGGCACTGTCATCGCGCCGCGCTGTGCGAAGGCGGACGACGTCGCGAGGCACGCGACGGTGACCAGGACACAGCGTTGGATGTTGCGGCGCAGGTTATCGGTCGACATTCGGCGCCCGGCTGGCTCCCTGAATTATGTCCCGCGTCGTTTGCGTGCCGCGTTCATCATGCGGTGCGTCCGCCGGCAAGGCAAGCCGCGGCTCAGGGAGTGCTGAACTCCGTGGTCAGGGGGTAGTGATCCGAGCCGATGCCGGGCAGCACGCGAAAATTCCTGAGACGCACGTCACGCGTGGCGAGGACATGGTCGATCGGCACGCCGATCGGCCCGAGCGCCGGCCAGGTGGGGCCGATGCCGTGGCCCGTGCGCGCGTTGTGAAGCCCGCCGACTTCGACGAGAGGCCGATACGCGGCATTCCACATCGTGAGGTTGAGGTCGCCGGCGAGCACGAGCGGAGCCTGCGCTGCGGCGGCGTGCTTCGCGAGCGCGGCAATCTGTATGTTTCTCTGCCGGATAAATTGCGCGCCGACTGGCGACATCGGGTGGGCGAGCACGATCTCCACGTCGCCGCCGGGCGCCGCTAGCGTCGCCACGATGGCGGGCGTCGAACCGTTGCCCGGAAGCCGAAACTCGCGCGCGTTCTCGAGCGGGAACCGGCTGTACAGCGCGAGCCCGACGTAGAGTTCGCCCGGCAGCTCGTAACGGTGCGGGTAGCGCGCCCGCAGCGGCTCCAGCTCGCGCAGCCACCGCGCATTGACCTCCAGGAGACCGACGACGTCGGGATTCTCCCGCTCCACGAGGTCGAGCAGTCGCGCGTGGTCGCGGTTCGAGTGGTGGACATTCGAGACGAGCAGGCGCACCCAGGGGAGCGCTGGATCGTGTGCCGCGGAATTCGCGCCGAAATACCACGGGACGACGGGTGCGATCGCGAGCGCCGCCAGCGCGACGCAGGCGACGGCGGCCACGAGCCGTCGCTGCCAGGCGAGGAGCGCTGCGACGGCCAGGAACGCCGCGGCGAAGTGCGCAGGGAAGTTCGACAGGTTGTCGAGGACGGCGAATGGTCCCGGGAACTGCGCGCCGGCAAAGGCGAGCGCGAGGAGGATCGCGATGAACTCCGGCATGGTGGTTTCGAAGGCGGGCCGTTTGCGGTCAGGCGACACTGTAAGGCAGTTCAGGCGACCCGGCTCACCCCACCTGAACCTGCGGCGTTGAAACGGGCGATCCAGGCGGCGCATTCCGCGGCAGGCAGGGCTGCGCTGTAATGGTAACCCTGTCCGTAGTCGTAGCCGGCCGCCGCCAGAAATTCCGCCTCCCACGCGTCCTCGACACCTTCGGCGACCACGAGCAGCCGCAGCGCGTGCGCCATCTGTGCCGTCGACTCGACGATGATGCGGTCGCCAGCGCGCGAACGCATGCCGGTGACAAACGACTTGTCGAGCTTGAGCGCATGGATCGGCAGGTCGCGCAGGTAAGCGAGCGAAGAATAGCCGCTGCCATAGTCGTCGATGGAGATCGGAACGCCGAGGCCATGAATGTCTTCAATCGTGCGTAGGGCGCGCGCGGGATCCGCCATCATGGCGCTCTCGGTGATCTCGAGCTCGAGTGCCTGCGGTTCGGCGCCGGCCTCCTCGAGCAGCGCCGCGAGTCGTGCCGGGAATGCGGCGTCCTGCAGGAGGCGCGCCGAGAGGTTCACGGCCACGCGAATTTCGAGACCTGCCGCCCGCCACGACTGGCGTTCGCGCAATGCGCGACGCAGCGTCCACTCGGTCAGCGGCCGGATCAGGTCGGTCGACTCCGCGAACGCGATGAACTCGGTGGGGCTGACCCGTCCGTGGACGGGATGCGTCCATCGCAGCAGAGCCTCGACTGCGTCGGCCCGGCCGCTGTGGAAGTTGACCTTCGGCTGGTAATGCAGGGCAAGGGTGTCGCCCGCGATGGCCGCCCGCAAATCACCGCCCATCGACAGGCGGCGCAGGGAGTGGCCGTCCTGCGCGCGATCGTAGAACTCGAAGGGCGAGCCGCGGCGCTTGGCGACGAACATGGCGACGTCGGCCTGCTTGATGAGACCCACGGCGTCGGTGGCGTCCTCCGGGCAGCGCGCAATCCCGATGCTGAGGCCCACCTCGATGGACACGCCCGCGACTTCGAAGGGACTCGTCATGGCATTCACGAGCCGCTGCGACAGGCTCTCCAGGTCCGCGCGCGGTGCCGCCGTCTCGACGAGCACCGTGAACTCGTCGCCGCCGATGCGGGCGACGTAGCCCGCGCCGCACGCCGCCTGCCGCAGCCGGCGCCCGACTTCGCAAAGGACGTCGTCGCCGACAGGATGCCCGAGGGTGTCGTTGACCTCCTTGAAACGGCACAGGTCCAGCATCAGGAGCGCCATCGGCGGGGGCGTTGCGGGCCCCGCCAGCGCACGTTCGAGGCGCTGGACCAAGGCGCCGCGGTTCGGCAGCTGGGTCAGGTCGTCGTGCGTCGCCTG
>DATMEC010000268.1:0-6669 GCA_035557125.1 Steroidobacteraceae bacterium | reverse complement strand
GCATCCGCTTTGTGCGCTCCTCGTCGTTGCGAGCTGGGTCGCACCGGCGCCGATTTCAAACTCCGCCGAGAATGAGCCCTCCGCGACTTCCGCTCGCACTCTCAACTTCGAGGACCAGGAGGCCGTCAAGTCTCCCGGCAGTCCCGCGATCTCACGGGACGGCAAGCTCCTCGCCTATGTCCTGGATGAGCAGATATTCGTCGTGCCGCTCGCGGGTGGGACGCCGCGCGCGGTGACGTCGGCGGGATCGAGCGCCTGGGATCCCCGGTGGTCGAAGGATGGGAGCGCCCTGTACTTCCTGTCCGACCGATCCGGCAGCAGCCAACTGTGGAAGCTTCCGCTCGCGACTTTCGGCGAGGCCGAGCAGCTGACGAAGCTCGAGCAGGGCGTCGGCGAGATCCACTTCTCACCCGACGAGTCGCAGCTGCTGCTCGGCTTCACCGACAGCGCGCTTGAGTCGCCCGCGGAGGCGGCGCAGGGGAAGGACCCCAAGCCCTTCGTGATCACGCGCCTCGAGTTCAAGGAGGACGCAGGGGAAGGCTATCTCACGGGCGACCGCGCCGATCACTTGCATGCGCTCGACGTCGCGACCGGGAAGCTGACGCAGCTGACTTCCGGCGAGCATTCCGAAGCCGATGCCGCCTGGTCGCCGGACGGCAGTCGCATCGTCTTCGCGAGCAACCGCGAAGCGGACCCCGACGCGACGTACCGGTCGGACCTGTGGATCGTCGACGCCGGCAACACCGACAAGGGCGCCGCGCTCGTGCGCCTCACCGACGACGAACGGACCAAGAGCGAGCCGGCATTCAGCCCGGACGGCCGGTCGATTGCGTTCCTGGTGGCCGAAGACGGCGTGTATGGCGCGCCGCAAGTGGCCGTGATGCCGGCGAGCGGCGGCGAGGCGCGGGTCCTGACGGCGCCGCTCGACCGCTGGGTGAACGGCTTCCGCTATTCGGCGGACGGGCAGTGGATCTATTTCAACTATGAGAACCTCGGCGGCAACCAGCTCGCGCGCGTGCGGCCAAAGGACGGACGGCTGGAGACGGTGGTCGAGGGCAATAAAAGCATCGGCGGTTTCGACGTCGCGCCGGACGGGGGAATTGCCGCAGAGGTCGCAAGCGGCCATGCAGGGCCGGAGATCGCCGCGTTTGCGGGCGGGCGCGAGCGCAGGCTGACCGCGGTCAACGCGGGTTTCCACGCGCGCGTCGCGCTCGGCTCCAAGGAAACGGTCAGCTTCAGGAGTTCCGACGGTACCGAGGTGCAGGCGTTCGTGACCAAACCTCCGGGCTTCGTGGCCGGCCGCCGCTATCCGACGATACTGCACGTCCACGGCGGGCCGGTCGGCCAGTTCGGCTGGGGGTTCGACTTCAAGCCGCAGTATTTTGCGGCGAACGGCTACGTCGTCATCGAGCCGAACCCGCGCGGCTCCACCGGCCGCGGCCAGGATTTCGTGCGCGCGATCTACCAGACCTGGGGCATCACCGACTACGACGACCTGATTGCCGCCGTGGACTATGCAATCGCGCAGGGCTACGCCGACCCCGAGCGACTCGCGGTGACGGGTTACTCCTACGGCGGCTACATGACGAACACGGTCATCACGCGCACGGACCGCTTCAAGGCCGCGGCCTCCGGCGCGGGCCACAGCTACATCGCCGCCAACTACGGCCATGACATCTATCAGAAGTGGTACAACTGGGAGCTCGGTTCTCCGTGGGAGAACCGCGAGAAGTACGACCGGCTCTCGCCGCTCCTGCAGGCCGGGCGCGTCACGACGCCGACTATCTTCCTCGGCGGGCGCGAGGACTGGAACGTGCCGCTGATCAACGCCGAGCTCTTCTACCAGTCGCTGCGCAAGCGCGGCGTCCCGACCGAGCTCGTCATCTACCCGGGCGCGCACCATGGCGGCTGGCCAGCGGGATTCGAGCGCGACTACCTCGAGCGGGTGCTGGCGTGGTTCGACAGGTACCTGAAGTAGCGCCAGGCGCGAGTATCCAGGCGGCGCTCGAGGCGATCCGCGCGGGCTCGGCGTTGCGTGCGGAGTTCATCTGCCGCGAGCATCTCGCGGGATATCCGGGGTCCGTCGATCACCTGCGACTTCTCGGCCACGCGCTCATGAAGCAGGCCCGGTATGCCGATGCTGAGCAGACCGTACGGCAGGCCATTGCGTTGAAGCCGGATTTTCCGCACCTGCACGAGGACCTCGGCGGCATTCTCGCGATGCAGGGCCGCTTCGAAGAGGCCGTTCCCTGCCTGCGCGAGGCAATCCGCCTCGAGCCGCGGCTGCCGCTGGCCCATCGCAAGCTTGGCGAGGCGCTTGCCGCCCTGGGCCGCGGCCGCGATGCCGATGCCGAGTTCGAGGAGTACTTCGAGCAGGACGATGACAAGGGCAGGGTGGCCGTTGCACTGGATCACCTCCGCTCCGGCCGCAAGTCCGAGGCGGTCGAGTCGCTGCGCGAGACGCTGCGGAACAGCCCGGACAACGTGGACGCCATGCGTTTCCTCGCGCAGATCTACCTCAAGGACAAGGAGCGCCTCGACGACGCCGAGGCGTTGTTGCGACAAGCGACCACGCTGGCTCCGGACTATCCGCCGGCATGGATGCTGCTGGGAGGCGTACTGCACGAAATCGGCCGCCATCGGGAATCCGTGGACGCCTTCCGGCGCGTCACCGTGCTCGAGCCGGGTGAAGCACCCGGCTGGACCGGCCTCGGCAACGCACTTTCGTTTTCAGGGGACGCCGAGCCGGCGCGCGACGCCTACCTGCGCGCCGTCGCGCTGGAACCGCGGGCTCCGGGCGCACAGATGGGGCTTGGCCACGTGCTCAAGACGCTGGGCGACCAGGCCGGCGCGCTGCGCGCCTACCGGGCTGCGATTGCGGCAAGGCCTGACTTCGGCGAGGTCTACTGGAGCATGGCGAACCTGAAGGTGTTCAGGTTCGAGGACGCCGAGGTGGATGCCATGGAAGACCAGCTGAAGCGCGGCGACCTTTCCGACAGCTCCGATATCCATTTCAGGTTTGCGCTCGGCAAGGCCTGGGAGGACAAGGGCGACTTCGACCGAGCCTGGCACTACTACGACACCGGCAACCGGAAGCAGCGCCAGGAGGTGTTCCATGATCCGGTCATGCTCGACGAGCGCCACGATCACATCGTCGAAGTGTTCGACCGGGAATTTCTCGAGCGGCACGCAGGTGCCGGTCATGACTCGCCGGCACCCATCTTCATCGTCGGATTGCCGCGGTCGGGCTCGACGCTGATCGAGCAGATATTCGCAAGCCACAGCCAGGTGGAGGGCACGCAGGAGCTGCCCATACTCCCGCGTCTCGTCAGCTCGATCGGTCGCTATCGGCCCGACAACAGGCAGTATCCTCTGGCCGTGCGGGACCTGCCGGCCAAGAACTTCCGCGCCTACGGCCGGCAGTATCTAGAGGAAGCCGCGCCCTACCGGTTCACGGACAAGCCGTTTTTCACGGACAAGCTGCCGAACAACTTCTCGCATGTCGGCCTGATCCACTTAATCCTGCCCAAAGCGAAGGTCATCAACGCCCGCCGGCACCCGTTTGACAGTTGCCTCGGCGCGTACAAGCAGCTGTTCGGCAAGGGGCAGCACTTCACGTACGACATGGCGGAACTGGCCGACTACTACCGCAAGTATCACGAGACGATGCTGCACTGGCATCGCGTGCTCCCAGGCAAGGTCCTGGACGTGCACTACGAAGAGACCGTCACCGACCTCGAGACGCAGGTGCGGCGCATCCTCGCGCATTGCGAGCTGCCGTTCGAGGACGCCTGCGTCCGCTTCCACCAGACCGACCGGCCCGTGAAGACGGCGAGCTCAGAGCAGGTCCGGCAGCCGATTTACCAGAGCGCGCTGGGTTACTGGCGCCACTATGACGAGCGCCTTGGAACCTGGAAGGAACTGCTCGCCGACATACTTGAGGAGCTGCCGGAGGTCGTGCGGACAGCGGGGCTCGGTCAGCAGTAGAGCCGATGAGCCCGTACCTTCGCGTCTTACCATCGCTTGGTGAACGAGAGGCTGACGCTTCGCGGGCGCTGCGGCGATCCCCGGTAGCGGAATCGCGAATCGCCGAAGAATTCTCCGTAGTCGGACGAGCTCCGGTATCCCTCGCTGTTGTCGTCGAAGAGGTTCCTGACTATCAGCGCGGCGTCCCAGCCGTTATTGGAGGACACGCCGAACTGCAGCGTCGCGGTGGACCACGAGGGGACGAGCTGATCCTGACCGTCTGCCTCGTCGTCCGGGTCCAGGCAGGCGACCGAGCTGTCGGCATACGTACCGTGGTTCACGCACCGGATCGCCGTGAGGCTGTTCCAGAACTCCCCCTGGTAACTGTAGGACAATCGCGTCCAGAACTCGCCGTCCCGGATCAGGAAACCGGGCACGCGGTATTCGGCTGCGGCCCACAGTTTTTCCTTCGGGGAATCCGGCATGGGCCAGCCTTCCTCGATCGGATCGCCGTCCGGGTCGAAGAAAGACTCTGAGAACTCGGGGTCGGCCACGAAGCCGCCGAACTCGAGCGAGAGCCTGTCAGTGGCGCGCCATTTCGTGTCGACTTCAATTCCCTTTTGCTCGGCATTGCCTCCGTTGAAGTAACCGCGCAGCCACCACGGATCGTCCTCCGCTGGGTCGCCGCTCAGCTGGATGTTGGACCACTTCATGAAGAACGCCGAGACGTTGACCTGCAGGCGGTCTTCGAGCCATTGACTCTTCAGGCCGACCTCGTAGTTCTCCAGCGTGTCCGGCTCGTACTCGAGCGGGACGACACCGGCTCGCGCTGCACGCGGACTGTTCGTGCCGCCCAGCCGGAAGCCTTCGCTGTAGAGGGCGTAAATCATCCGATCGTCGTCGAACCGGTACTGGGTGGCGAATTTGAAGACGACGTCGTCGTCCTTGCCCTCGCTGACGGTCGGTCTGGCGAGCACGAAGTCGCCGTCGGGCGTCTGGTCGAAGACGGGCATTCCCTCCGGCACCTCGAAGCTTTCGACTTCCTGCCGGTCGAACTCGAACCAGCGCGTGCCGCCCGTGACCGACCAGTCTTCCGTTAGGTCGAAGGTCAGTTCCCCGAAGAGTGCTTTCTGCCGGACGCTCTTCTCGAACCTGTTGGAGTAGTAAATGTCCGTATCGGCGAGCGGATATAGCGAGTCGTACGCGTAGTAGTACGCGTAGGATTGTGCCGTGGTCCACGCCGGTGTCGACGTGAGCCCGGGAACTTCCGCGCCGTAGTGCCACCAGTCGTAGACATCCTCGTAGAAGGCGCCGGCCATCCACTGCAACCGGCTCTCGCCCTGCGACGTGAGACGGACCTCGTAGGCCCAGCGATTTTGCTTCTGGTCATTGAACGTGGTGCCGCCGGCATAGGCTGTGTCGTAGAGCCCGAGCCCGTTGTAGACGCCGTAGTACGCCGTGCGCCAGTTCTCGTAGAGCGAGTTGTCCCATTCGTAGAAGATGTCCCGATCGAAATACGACGCGGTCATCGACAGCTCGGCGAAGCCCAGGTCGCCCTTGACGTTCGCGGACGCCTGGTACCATTCGTCGTCGCGTTGTTCGTCGAAGAAGCTGACGATCTTGTAGTCGCCGATTGCGGGATCCGTCAGCCAGTCGCCGGTCGTCTTGCTGTCTTGGGAGACGAGGCTCAGCGACGACTCCCAGTCCGGACTCATTTGCCATCGTGCCGCCAATCGGCCACCCGAGGCCTCGTAGTCGTTCCAGTCGTCCTCGACGACGTCCGCGTTCGTGACGGCATTCGCGGGGTCGACCCGGAGGTTATCGCCCAGCACGTTGTCGACGTAACCACCTTCTTTCGCATAGAAGCCGACGGCCCTGATCGCGAGCGTATCCGAGACCGGAATGTTGACGTGCCCGCTGACGTCGTAGCTCTCCTCGCCGCCCCTGGTCGTGCCGATTTCGGCGTCGACCTGGCTGGAGTACCCCCCGAAGTCGGGCTTGTTCGTGACGTAGCGGATCGTGCCCGACTGCGAGCTGGACCCGAACAGCGTACCCTGCGGACCCGGCAGCACCTCGATGCGCTCGATGTCGATCAGGCGCACGTCCACCTGCTGCGAACTGGAGGTCATCGGCTGATCGTCAAGATAGACCGCGACCTGACTGTCGGTGTAGTACTCGCCAGTCCCCGTGGAGATGCCGCGCATGATCACGTCGTTGCGACCCGGGATGGCGTTCACGAGCGTCACGCTCGGCAACGCGCCGGCGACGTCGTCGAGCGACTGGAAAGCCTGCTTGGCGATGTCCTCGCTGGAGAGCGCGGTTACGCTTTGCGCAACGTTCTGCAGATCAATTGCGCGTCGCGTCGCAGTAACGATCACCGGCTCGAGCTTGTTGGTCTCGGGAGCGGGTTGGGCAATGGCCGAATAGGCTGGGTTCAGTGCAGCGCAGATCGCTGCCGCCAATGGAATCCTGCGGTCGCCCATCGGTGCTACTCCCTAATCACGACACTGGCGGCGAATCCGTGCAACACATTGAACGAGCGTACAAGAAGAATCGACAGGAGCGTATAACAACGACCTCGCGTTTTCCAGCGGGCGCGGTCAGCTAGGGCCCCGGTACGATGCGATGACTATGTCCCAAGCACCCAGATCCAAAGAGCGGCAACCCTGCGTATCGGCCGCGCTGGACGCCCTCGCACGCGGC
>DATMEC010000267.1:0-5219 GCA_035557125.1 Steroidobacteraceae bacterium | reverse complement strand
TCCGCAGCGCGCCCGGCGGCCCCGGCCGCGGCCGCCACGTCCGGCAGGCGCACGACTTCCGACGCGCCCGTGGCGAGTCGCTCCACGAGCGCGGGCAGCTGCGCGGCGCGCGCGCTGAGCGCGAGCGTCGCGGGCTCGTCGGGGCGCTTCAGGCCGCGCATGAGGTCGTCGAGCTGCGCGTACCAGGCCTCGGCGGCGAGCGTGAACTGCTCGCGCCCGACCGTCGCGCCGTAACTGCCGCTCCCGGAGTCCACGGCAACATCCACGGACTCGGCCGATGCGAGCGCATCGAGCCAACCGGGCAACCGGTCGTAGAGTTGCTGTTCGCTCGCGGCCTGGTGCAGCGGGTCGAAGCGCGTGCGCCGCACCATCGCCTCGCTGACGAGCTGGGCCCAGGCCGCATACATCGACTTGAGCCCGGCGCGCGGCGCGATCTCGACGCGGCGCCGCCGCAGGATGCGGTGGCCGGCGAGCTCGGTCAGCACCGCCTGGTGAAGCTGCACGTCGAGGTGCAGGACGACCGGGCGCGCCGCGAGGCCCGCGCAGGCCGCGACCGCGGCATCCACGACGCCCGCGATGGCGATGCCGAGCGAGCGTGCGATCCCGAGCAGGAGTCCCGCCTGGTGCGGCCGCATCGTGGCCGGCACCGCGAACACCGCCTCGTCGCCGGGTGCTGCGATGGATTTCCACAGCGACTCGAGATGGGCGTGGACGAGGTCGGCGTGCGAGAGCGGCCGCGTGCCTGCGCCCGCGATGGCGTCCTGCGAGAGATCCGACCAGAAACGGTCGGCCGCGAGCACGGGCTGCAGGCGCGCGGCGGCGGCTGCCGCCTCGCCGACGACGGGACCTGCGGGCGCGAGCAGCGCGATGCCGGGACTCGCCGCAAGGCGTTCGCCGTCGCGAACCGCGATGACCGCGGCGTCGACGACCTCGATGCCGATGGCCGCCATCGTCATCGCACCTGGAGGTTCCGCAGCACGCGGTTGTCGAGGTAAGTTTCGGCGTCGAGCACGAGCGGTTCCTGCGCGAGCTGCAGCTGGTGCAGCAGGAACATCAGCACGAGCGACAGGAGAAGCGCGACCAGCGTCGAGTTGAAGGCCACGCCGAGGCCTTCGGTCACGCCCGAGATGTCGCCGGTGACCGCCTTGTGCGCCTCGGCGAGCGCGTCGCCGATGCCGCGCACCGTGCCGATGAAGCCGATCGCCGGGATCGCCCAGGCGATGTAGCGCAGCATCGAGAGTTCCGAGTCGAGCCGCTCGGCCTCGGCCGCGCACACCGCGTGGCCGGCATCGCTGACGTCCTGGACGTTCCGTGTCGCACCGAAGCGCGCGAGCGCGGCCTTGCCAGCGCGCACGATCAGCGACTGCTGCTGCTCCGCCGGCAGCGACTCGAGCTGGCGCACGTACTCGCGCGTGTCCTCGGGCAGGATGCGCATACCCTCCGGGATGCGCACCGGATCGCCGTCGAGGATGTCCTGCTCGCGGCGGGTCGTGTTGTTCTTGAGGATGATCATCGCGATCGCCCAGATCATGAGGATCACGCAGCTCTCCTGCTCCCAGTCCTTCATGATCACGAACAACGAGCGCTCGGGAACGAAGTTCGGGTCCTTGCGCATCCCCTCGGCCTGCACCGCCAGCACCGCCTGCGCGTTCGGGCGCACCCAGACCGACCAGATCGCATGGATCACGACCACGGCGGCGAGCAGCGAGCCGAGGCTGTACAGGAACTCTTTCGGGTAGCGGGTCTTCATGAATCCCCTCAGATGTCGATCGGGAACGAGACGGGAAAGTCGGCGCGCACCTTCTCCGTCGGATTGAATCGTTGCGGCGACGGCCCCGCGGGGGCGACATCGGGCGGCAGCGGCGGCAGCTCGTCGTCTTCCGCCGCGGGTTCCTGCGCCGGCGCGGTCTCGTCGCCCGTCCCGGGCGCGGGCTGCGGCTGTTCCGGCTGCGGCTGCACGGGTTGCTGCTGTGCGGGTTCCTGCTCAGAGGGTTCCGGTTTCGCCGAGGTGCCCGGCGGATCCTGCGGCGGCTCGATCGCGAGGGCCGCGAAGGCGAGGACCGCCGCGGCCATCACGAACCATGCGCGCAGCCCGGTCATTGCGCGTACCGCGCGATGCGGAAGCCGACGTCAGGCCGGGCAGCCGAGCCCGACTCGCGCGCGGCGAGCCGCAGTTCCGGCACCTTGCCCGTGAGCCAGCCGGCGCCGCGGATCACGTAATTGTCGCCCGACTTGGGTCCGGCCGGGTCGGTCGACTGGTAGTCGGGCCCGACGACGTAGATCGAGTAGCGGTCGGTCGTCCACTCGAGCACGTTGCCACCCATGTCGTGCAGGCCGAGCGCATTGGACGCGTAACTGCCGACCGGCGCCGCCACGCGATAGCCGTCGTCGTAGCCGGAGATCGTGACCGGCGTGAGGTAAATCGCGCTGGCGTCGCCCCAGTTGCCGGCTTTCGCGGGCAGCGGCAGGTCGTTGCCCCAGGGATACTTGCGCACGGCGCGGCTGCCGTCGAAGCGCGCGGCGAACTCCCACTCCGCTTCGGTGGGCAGGCGGTAGCCGGTCGTGACCGGCTCGACGAGCTCGAACCGGTCGCCGCGCCGGACGTAGGCCGCCGGCAGCTTGTCGCGCTCGGACAGCCAGTTGCAGAACGCGGCCGCGTCCTGCCAGGAGACGCGCACCGCCGGCTGGCGCTCGAGGTCGAGCGACTCGTCCTTGAAGATGCCGGAAAGGTGCTGCGCGCGGAACTCGCGGAACTCGCGGTTCGTCACCTGGAAGCGCGAGATATAGAACGGGCGGCGCAGCTCGACCTGGCGTTCGGTCTCGTTCGAGCGGCGGCCGGGCTCGCGCCGCGGGCTGCCCATCGTGTAGCGGCCGCCGCTCACCAGCACGAGCGGCTGGCCGAGCGACGTCGACTGCTGCCCCGGCATGGCCGCGATGCGCGCTTCGCCCGCCGTCTTCAGCGCGAACTCGACCACCTGGGTCCGCCCTTCCTGCGGCGTCACGGTCGCGCGGAACGGCTCGAGCCCGCTCTTGCGCACCTCGATGATGTGCGGCGCCGCTGGCAGCGACAGCACCTGGTTCGCCGGGCCGCGCGAGGCGCCGTCCACGTACAGGATCGCGTCGGCCGGCTCGCCCTTGACGCGCAGTTCGCCGAGCATCGGCCGGAGCTCCACCGTGACGCGCCGCTCGGCGCGGCTCTCGACCGCGACCGACTGCGTCGCGGGGGCGTGGCCGGCGAGCGTCAGCAGCACGTCCTGCGGCATGCCGGGCGGCATACCGACCGTAAGCGGCGTGCGTCCGCGATAGCGGCCGCCGATACTGACGTCGGCGCCAGTGGGCTTGCTGTTCACGACCAGGCGGCCATCCGGCATGCCGAGCTCCACCGGGCCGACCGCGAGCGGCTGGCCCGCGACCACGGTGAGCGGGCTTTCGAAGCGGCGAAACTGCGGGTGCACGATCGCGAGCGTATAGCGGCCCGCGTCGAGCTCGGTCTCGAGGGGCGTCGTGCCGAGCTCGCGGTCGTCCGCCCAGACCGTTGCGCCGGAGGGCACCGATGTCACGGTGACGCGCGCGAAGACGGGCTCGAGCTCCACCTTGAGCGACTGCCGCTCGCCGCCGCCCGTGACCACGAAGCGCAGGCGTTCCTCCGCGAAGTGCGGCGCCGTCACGGCGAGCTCGCGCGTGCCGGCGGGCAGTTCGTACTCGCCCGGAAGCGCGCCGACCGTGCGGCCGTCCACCGCGAGTGTCGCGGCGACGCCCCCGGTGTCGAAGGCGACGCGGCCCGGCAGGCGCTCGAGCGCGACGACGTAGCGCTGTCCCGACAGGCTGCCCACGACCACAGGCTGGTTCGCCGGCGCAAATCCTTCGGCCTCGACGCGAAGCTGGTAGCTGCCGGGCGGCACGAGGTAGCGGCCGCCGAAACCGATGTCGAGCATCGTGCCTTCGAAGTTCACGCTGCCGAAGTCGGCCTCGGGATTCGAGGCCACCTGGACCGGGGTCGCCGTGAACAGGTAGAGGAGCACGATGCCGATCACGGCGAGCGCCGCGAACGCCAGCCCGCGCCTGCCGGCTCGGCGCATCGCCGGCTGCATCGTGGGCTTCACGACGCGCGGCTCGTACGGCACGACTGCGATCGGATGGCGGTCGCCGTCGACGGCGCTACCGACGAAGGCGTCTGCCTGCGGCGGACGCGTCACGTTCGCGACGCCGCCGTGCCGCACGACGATCGTCGCGCGGCCATCGCGATTTTCGAGGTTGATGCCGACGCCATCGAGTCCGCCGGCCGCGCCCGGCTCCGGCGCGACGGCGAGACGGCCATCGGCCAGCGCGACGCGGGCACGGATTTCCCCGGGCCGGCAGCCGGGAATGACCACGGCAGCGCCGGGCCCGCCCACCGTGAGCGGCAGCTCGCCCGGCAGCAACTTGCGCTCGCCAAGCGGATCTTCGAGCCAGACGTCGTTCAAATCGGCTCCTCGCACCTGACGACCACGGACGCGGACGGCGCGCCCGGCGGCAGGACCAACTCATGCCTCACGTCGCGAAAACCGGAACGCGTGCCGACGACGGTGTAGCGCCCGGGCAGCAGCTCGACGTCGCGCGTCGCGAAGCTCCCATACTGCCCGACGCGGTAGATCGCCACCTGCGTCTGGCCATCGGACTCGAGCCGCAGCCGGATCGGCGACTGCGAAGCCCTGGCCAGCTGCTCGAGCCGGGCGGCGGAAGCGGCCAGCTGTTCGCGGGGGTTGCCTGCCGCGGTCGCCGCGGCGACGAGCCCACGCGCCTCTGCCCGCCCTTCCGCGTTCCACAAACGTTCCGGGCTCGAGTTCAGAGCGTCGATGCGCCGCTGCAGTTCCGCGCGCGGCGTCGCGCGGGCGATGCCTTCGCGCGCGGACTCGAGCGTGGGCTCGAGGCCGGCGGCCTCGCGCCAGGCCGTGAGCGCTTCGTCCCAGCGCTCGGCGCTTTCGGCGGTGCGCGCGCGCGCCACGAGCAGGCTGATCGCCGAGGCGCGCTGGCCCCGGTCGAGGGCCGCGACGGCATCCAGCGCCTCGCGCGACCCCGGCCGCACCGCGATCGCCTGGTTGAACGCGGCGCGCGCCGCGTCGTTGCGGCCCGCCGCCGACTCGGCAAATCCGCGCGACATCGCGACGGAGAAGGCGTCGGCACTGCGGCCCTCCGCCAGCCGGTCGAGCCCCTCGCGAGCGCCCGGCACCCCGGCATCG
>DATMEC010000266.1:0-3124 GCA_035557125.1 Steroidobacteraceae bacterium | reverse complement strand
GCCGGGGCGCCAGGCGGCATCGATCGGCCGGTGGACCGTTGGCGCGAGGCCGGCGGCGATCCCGACGCGCTGCCTGCAGAGTTCCGGGCGGCACTGCCGGGCGTGTTTGCCGCCAGCAATTTCGTGCTGGAGTCCGCCATGCGCGAGCCAGGCATGCTCCCAGGCCTCGCCGGGTCGGGCGCACTCGGCCGTGCGCGCGCCGCCGGCGAAATCGGCTCGCTCTCGTCGGCACTTGCCGCCGCGCACGGCGAAGAGCCGAGTTTCATGGACGCACTGCGGCGCTTGCGGCGGCACGAGCTCGTGCGCATCGCCTGGCGCGACCTTGCCGGGCTCGCAACGCTCGAGGAGACGCTGCACGAGCTGTCCTCGCTCGCGGACGGCGCAATCCGCGCCGCACTCGACTTCGCAAGCCGTGCGCTTGCGCCGCGCTACGGGATGCCGCGTTCCGCGGGTGGCGACGCCCAGGAGCTGGTCGTCGTCGGTATGGGCAAGCTCGGCGGCGGCGAGCTCAACTTCTCGTCGGACGTCGATCTCGTCTTCCTCTACCCGGAGCAGGGCGACACCGATGGCCCGCGCAGCATCACGAGCGAGGAATACTTCACGCGGCTCGGCCAGTCCCTGATCCGGCTGCTTGATGCCCGCACTGCCGAAGGATTCGTGTTCCGCGTGGACATGCGCCTGCGGCCTCTCGGCGAGCCGGGCCCGCTCGCCATGAACTTCGGCGCGTTCGAGGACTACCTGCAGCAGCACGGCCGTGACTGGGAGCGATATGCCTGGGTGAAGGCGCGCGCGATAACCGGCATGGCGCGTTACGCCGCGCTACACGACGACGTCGTGCGGCCTTTCGTGTACCGGCGCTACCTCGACTACGGCGTCTACGAAAGCCTGCGCGAGATGAAGGCGATGATTGCCCGCGAGGTCGAACGGCGCGAGCTGCAGGACAACGTGAAGCTCGGCCCGGGCGGCATCCGCGAGATCGAGTTCATCGTGCAGTCGCAGCAGCTGATCCGCGGTGGTTCGGATCCGGGACTGCGGACGCCATCGCTGCTGACGGCGCTGCCGCGCCTCGCGGGAGCGAAGCTCCTGCCGCGCGCCGCCGTCGCCGAACTCATGAAGGCCTACTCCTTCCTGCGGCGGGTCGAGAACCGGCTGCAGATGGCGGATGACGCCCAGACGCACGCGTTGCCGGAGGATGCAGCCGGGCGTGCCCGGCTCGCCGCATCCATGGGCTTTGCCGACGGGAGCGCGTTCGCTCCGGTACTGGACGCAGAACGCCGTGCCGTCACCGCGCGCTTCGATGCCGTCGTCCTCGGTCGCGGGGCACCGGGGCATCCGAGGCCTGCCGCGTTGTTCGAGTCGCTGTGGTCGCCGGAAGGGTCGCTCGAGCAAGTTGTAGAGGACGTGCGGCGAGCTGGCCTTGCCGACCCCGAAGCCGCGGCGCGCTTGTTGCTCGAGCTGCGCCAGTCGGCGTATTTCCGCCGGCTCGACGGGTTCGGGCGTCGACGCCTCGCGACGCTGCTGCCGCGCGTCCTCGACGCCGTTGCGCGCGTCGAGGAGGGGAGCGCGGGATCCCCGGGCCTGCCCGTGCTCACACGGCTCGTGCGCATCATCGAGGCGATCGGCGGCCGCACCGCCTATCTCGCGCTCCTCAACGAAAATGCCCAGGCGCTCGAGCGGCTCGTACAGGCCTGCACCATGGGCGACTACCTGGCGCGGCAGGTTGCCGCACATCCACTGCTACTCGACGAACTGATCGACGCCCGCGTCCTCGAGACGCTGCCGGACCGCGCACAGTTCGCCGAGGAGCTGGCGGCGCGCCTCGAGCACGCCGGGACCGACGAGGAACTGCAGGTCGACGCCCTCCGTCACTTCCGCCGCGCCGCGACATTCCGGGTCGCCATGCTCGACCTGGCGGGACGCCTGCCGCTGATGCAGGTCAGCGACCGCCTGACCGACGTCGCCGAGCTGATCCTGGAACGGGCGCTGGCGCTCGCATGGCGGCATACGTCGGCCCAGTACGGCGAGCCGCGCTGCGACAGCCGGGAAGACGCGCGCACCGCGCGTGTCGGGATCGCGGGATACGGCAAGCTCGGCGGCATGGAGCTCGGCTATGCCTCGGACCTCGACCTCGTCTTCCTGCACGACGCGGCAGGCTCCGCACAGACGTCCGGACCCAAGGTCGTCGACAACGAGGTCTTCTTCCTGCGGCTCGCACAGCGCCTCGTGCACCTCCTGACCGTGCACACGCCCGCGGGTCGCCTGTACGAGGTGGACGTGCGCCTCCGGCCCTCCGGCAAGGGCGGGCTCGCATTCACCGGGATCGATGCATTCGAAGACTATCAGCGACGCGAGGCCTGGACCTTCGAACACCAGGCCTTGCTCCACTCGCGCTGGGTGGCGGGCGACGCCGCGCTCGGCACCGCGTTCACGAGCGTGCGCCGAGGCGTGTTGACCGAAGCCGTCAAGCTCGGGCAACTTCGCGCAGACGTCCTTGCGATGCGCGAGCGGATGCGCGCCGAGCACGGCCGCACGCGCGAGGGGCAGTTCGACCTCAAGCATGACCGCGGGGGTATCGCGGACATCGAGTTCCTGGCCCAGTACTGGGTGCTCCGCCACGTGCGCGAGCATCCGCCGCTCGCACGGTTCGCGGACACGATCCGCCACCTCGAATCGGTCGGTTCGGCTGCCCTAATCGACCACCGGGTCATCGACCGCCTGGTCGACGCCTACCGCGCGTTCCGGACGGCCGCGCACCACCTGTCGCTCGAGCAACTTCCGGCGGTCGTGAAGGCCGGCGAGTTCGCGGCCGAGCAGGCGCTCGTTGCCGCCCTGTGGGAGCAGGTGATGGTCGCAGGCGAAGACCCGGCGCCGCTATAATCGCTCGATGCCGCAGGAGAGCCCCCTTCAACCGCCGAACACACGCGAGCGTTACGACGTGACTGCGGCCGACCTGCCGCTCGCCTGCCCGATGCCCTCGATGTCACTCTGGAACAGCCATCCCCGCGTCTACCTGCCGATCGAGCAGACGGGCTTCGCCAAGTGCCCGTACTGCAGCGCCGAGTACGTGCTCAACCGCTGATCGGCGATGCTCCAGCGGCTCGCAATCGACCGCGGCGCGATCCTC
>DATMEC010000265.1:0-2555 GCA_035557125.1 Steroidobacteraceae bacterium | reverse complement strand
AAGGATCGCGCCGGTTCGGTTGTATCCGAAGAGCGCCATGACTTCGTTCACCAACGTCGCTCGCGCATGGGACCGGCCGTAATCTAAGACTCTCGTGATGGCAGCCGTGATCTCTTCGGGAGCGATTCGGTTCCCGGGAATCTGTGTGTCGGCCCGAGACCGCACCACACACGCTTGGTTAGGGAACCAGTAGAACTCCCCACGTACTACAAGGACGCCCTGACGAGACGCAAGACGGGCGACACTAAGCACCTGCTCCCGTATCCGGGTGCCAGCCTTCTTCGACCACATACTGGCGACCCTAGTGACCAAAAAAGTGAAGTGCACCGGGAATGTCGGAGAGCGGTTTGTGTGAGTTAGGCGTTCGGTATCACCTGTTCTGTCAGCTCTCCGTCGTTCAGCGTACGATGAAAGTCCTGCGGGCGCTCGGCGGCCGTCCCATCAAGCTTGCTGTCGGGATCTGGATGCCGGCGAGCGCCACCCCGTGACGCGAGCGCATAGTACTGCGCTTCGTACTCGGCGGGCGGCACGTAGCCGATCGGTTCGAGCAGGCGACGCGTGTTGAACCAGTCGACCCAGTCGAGCGTCGCGAATTCGACGCCCTCGAGATGGCGCCACGGACCTTTGCGTTGAATGACCTCCGTCTTGTAGAGGCCGATGATCGATTCAGCGAGGGCATTGTCGTAGGAATCCCCACGGCTGCCGACCGAGGGCTCGATGCCGGCTTCGGCCAAGCGGTCCGTGGAGCGCATCGACAGGTACTGCGTGCCGCGATCGCTGTGATGGACCAGATCCTCGACGCCGGCGCCGCGGCGGTCGTAGATCGCCTGCTCAAGGGCATCGAGCACGAAATCGGTACGCAGCGATGCCGACACGCGCCAGCCGACGATCCGGCGCGCGAAGACGTCAATCACGAACGCGACGTAGACGAAGCTACGCCAGGTGGCGACGTAGGTGCAGTCGGCGACCCAGAGCTGATTCGGCCGGGTCGCCGTGAAGCGCCGCTCGACCCGATCGGCCGGCCACGTCGCGGCGGCATCGGACTGCGTCGTCACCCTCCACGCACGACCGCGGACGGCGCCACGCACACCCATGTCCCGCATCAGTCGCTCGACGGTGCAGCGCGCCACGCGAATCCCTTCACGCCGCAGTTGCTTCCAGACCTTCCGCGGCCCGTAGACCTGCTGGTGCTCGTCCCACACACGTTGAATCGCCGTGCGCAGCTCGTCATCGCGCCGGCGCCGCTTCGAGCGTGTCGTAGGCTCCTGCTGCTGCGCCTTGTGCAGGAAGTAGGTCGACGGGGCAATCGGCAGGACGGCGCAGATCGACTCGATCCCGTGGGCGTCTCGATGGTCATCGATGAAGCGGACCATCACTTCGGACGGCGGTCGAGCTCCGCCTGGGCAAAATACGCGGAGGCTTTCCGCAAGATCTCATTCGCCCGTTTCAGCTCGCGGACCTCGCGCTCCAGCTCCTTCAAGCGCTGGCGCTCGTCGGTCGTCAGGCCGCTGCGGTGGCCGGTGTCGCGCTCGGCCTGCCGCACCCACCGGCGCAGCGTCTCGGGCGTGCATCCCAGCTTGCTCGCGATCGAGGCGATCGCGGCCCACTGCGACGGGTGCTCGGCTCCGTGGTCCCGGACCATCCGAATGGCCCGCTCTCGTACCTCCGGCGAATATCGACTCGGTCGTGCCATGGGCTCCATCCTCTCAAGGAATGAGCCCTCCGACGAACCCGGTACGATTCACTGATCGAACCTCGGACGGCATTGCGATCGCCGGTGCGATTCCAATCCAAGTCGACGAGGGCCTGTACCTGATTCCTCCCGGCCCTGGGCCCATGGCCCTGAGCCCTTTGCCTCTCTAACCTACGACCGCTGCCGGATCTGCCGTGACACGCGGGCAAGCTCGATCAGGACGCGTTCGAGCTGCTCCTCGTAGTCCGGCGTGGCGAGCGAATCTTTCTTCGCCTTGAGCTCTTCGAGTTGTGTCTCGAGCGCGGCGCGACGGCGCTGCAGGCCGGCAAGGGCAACGTCAGCGGTGATCGTGCCCGGCTCGGCGTCGAAGTACGTCGTGCGCGCGAGCGTGCCGTCGGGCCCTGGCGCCTGCGCCTCGCGCCCCACCTTGTCGCCATTGTCGTCGAGCACCGGCCGCTCGGTGGAAAGTTGGCCGCGCTGTTCGTAGTACTGCTTGACCGCGACGCTCGCCGCCGCGAAAGCCTCCCACACCGACACGCGGCCGTTCTTGTCGAAGTCGCTCGACAGGTCCGATATGGCCCGAATGAAATGCTCGGGGAAGACGGTCGCGAAACGTTGTGCCACTGAGTCGGTAGCTGTCACGATCACGCGGCCGCGCTGCGACAGCTCCTCCAGGAACGGATAGCTCGACTCCGTCGTGTTCACCATGACCAGACGGCCCGGGATGCCGTCGAGCAACCCCTTCCATTCCAGGGCCGTCAGGTCCGGCCCGACCAGGTTGAACTTCGCCGCCTCGCCGTCGAACGTGCCGTGGCCAATCAGCACGATCAGCAGCAGATCGTCGCGCGTGAGCCGGCGGCGC
>DATMEC010000264.1:0-3622 GCA_035557125.1 Steroidobacteraceae bacterium | reverse complement strand
CGACCGCGAGGGCCTGCGGCAGGCCATTCACTACCGTTTCGTGATCGGCGAGACGTTGCTGCGTGGCGTCAGGCAGGTCCTGCCGGCCAGTTACGTCCGCTTCGCGCCGGGCAAGGATCCCGTCGAACTGCGCTACTGGCGTCTGGAATTCGAGCCGGCGAACGCCGGCGACGGGCTGGACGCGTGGACGGACCGCGCCGACGCCGGCCTCGACGCGTACATGGGCCGGCTCAAGGAAAATCACTCGAGCGTGGGCGTCCTGCTGAGCGGCGGCGTCGATTCGTCGTTGCTCGCGCTGAAAGCCAAGCAGGCCGGCATCCGCAACTGCGTCGCCTTGACGGCGCGCTGGCCCGGCGAGAATCCGGAGCTGGACCTCGCGATCGCGATCGCGAAGCACATCGGCATCGAGCACCAGATCGTCGACGTCGACGAGACGCGGTTCGAGGCGCTGCTCCCGTGGATCGTGTGGAGGCAGGAGGAGCTGCCGCGGCACTTCAACTCCCTGGTGCTCGCGGGCCTGTTCGAGCACGCCGGCACGCGCTTCGAAACTATCCTGCACGGACACTCCGCCGACGTCATGTTCGGCCCGCCGGATGCCGTCGCAATCTCGATTTTCAACCGGCGGCGCAGGATCCTCGGCATCGTTCCGCGGCCGCTGCGGCGCCTGCTCGCCGCGCGCTTGCCGTACAACGACAACCAGAGGATCCGGCGGCTGCGCCAATACCTCGAGCTCGACGAGCACGGCTACCTGAAGTCGCAGTACGCGATCGAGTACGGCCGCGCCCGGGCCCCGGTCAAGGACATTCACTTTCTCCCGCGCGGACCGAGCCCGCGCGTGCTCGAGCAGTTCTACGACGAACGGGATCCGGCCGTGGAGCGTATGCAGCGCCTCGACGTCTACAGTTTCAACCAGAGCCACTTCGCGGTGCTCGACCGTCTGAGCGCGCCGTTCGGCATCCCGGTTTCGACGCCGTTCCTCTCACCCGAGATGCTGGCAATCGCGCGCGTGCTGCCGTCGCAGCTCAAGGCGACGGGTACGCTCACCAAGCCCGTGCTCAAGCGACTGATGGCGCGTTCCTTCCCGCACGAATGGGTGTACCGCGCGAAGTCGGGATTTCCAACCCACACCACGCGCTGGCTGAACCAGCCGCTCGCCCGCTGGCGCCAGATGCTCGCCGAAGAGCGCACCCGTTCGCGCGGGTTGCTGTCCCTGAGGCGCAAGCGAAGGGCGGACGTCGGGCCGCACTACGAGGCTGTCTGGACCTCGATCTGCCTCGAGCTCTTCTGCCGGCAGTTTCTGGACGGCGACGGCGGCCCCGATTCTGCGGCTGGCTGAGCAGCGCGCAATGCAGCGGTCTTCCACGCAGGTTCCCGACGCCGCGCGGCGGGTCTCGGTCCGCGGCCGCGTCCAGGGCGTCTGGTTTCGCGCCAGCACTGCCGAGCGCGCGAAGGCTCTCGGCCTTCGGGGCCGCGCCGAGAATCGCCCGGACGGTTCGGTGCTCGTGCATGTGGCGGGCGCGCCGGCCGCGCTCGATGCGCTCGTCGAGTGGCTGCATGCCGGCCCGCCGATGGCGCGGGTCGACTCGGTCGAGGTCGAAGTCATCGGGCCCGCATCGATGGAGTGGCCCGAGGGTTTCCTGGAGCGCTAGCGCCGCCAGCGCGAGTCGAGCCGGCTGAGCACGAGGTCGGGGTATTCGCGGCGACCGAGGCTGCCGTTGTAGCGGCCGAGCGCGCGCGTGTAGTTGCCCTTCTCGCGCTCGAGGTAGTAGGCGAGGATGCTCGTGCCCATGCGGATGTTGAGCTCGACGTTGATCAGGTCCTTGCGCGACAGGCCGAGCTCGGTCGGCCAGAACGGCATCACCTGCATGAGCCCGACGGCGCCGGCAGAGGACACGGCAAACGGATCGAACGCGCTCTCGACGTCGATCACGGCGAGCACCAGCTGAGGCCGGTCGCGCAGCATGGCGTGCTTGCTCGACTCGCAGTGCACGGCGTGAAGTATGCGCTCCGAGGCCTTCTCGAGGTCGTCGCCGAGGCGCAGGTCCGCGGGTTGCGCGCGCAGGCGCATTTCGACCCGCGGCTGCATCAGCGCGTACCAGACGACGTCGTCGTACTTGTCCTCGAAGCAGGATGTCGACTTGATGGCGGCCGCGATCACCTCGCGCAGGCCCGGGTCCTTCTGGCGGTCGGCGCCGGCGGCGGGCGCGAGTGCGAGCGCGATCAGCGCGGCGGCCACGATCCGCGCCGTCCGCTGCGTCCCCGCCAGGACCCGCATCATGCCGCCGCGGTGCGCCTGCGCAGGAAAGCGGCGGCTTCGCCCTGCGGAAAGTCCTCGCTCGCCTCGGCGCGCCGATGACGATACTCGAGCCGGCCGGCGGCGAGACCGCGATCCGACACCACGATCCGGTGCGGGATGCCAAACAGCTCCGCGTCCGCGAACTTGACGCCGGGGCGCGCGTCGCGGTCGTCGAGCAGGACCTCGAATCCCGCATTGCCGAGCTCGTGGTAGAGCGCGAGGGCGGCATCGCGCACGGCCGCCGACTTCTCCCAGTTGAGCCCGACGACGACGACGTCGAATGGCGCGAGCGGCGCCGGCCAGATGATGCCGCGCTCGTCGTGGTTCTGCTCGATGGCCGCGGCCACGATGCGCGTGACGCCGATGCCGTAGCAGCCCATGTGCATCGCGATGTCGCGGCCCTGTTCGTCCTGCACGCTGGCCTTCATGGCCTCGCTGTACTTGCATCCGAGCTGGAAGATGTGCCCGACCTCGATGCCGCGCGCGATCGTGAGCGTGCCCGCGCCTTTCGGGCTCGGGTCCCCGTCCACGACGTTGCGCAGGTCCGCCGTCGCCGGCTCGGGCAGGTCGCGCCCCCAGTTGACGCCAGCGAGGTGCGCATCCGCCTTGTTCGCGCCGCAGACGAAGTCGGCGAGGGCAGCGGCCGAGCGGTCGGCGATCACGGTCAAGTCGAGTCCGACCGGGCCGAGGAACCCCGGCTCACTGCCGAAAGCGGAAGCGATGCGCCCGGCATCCGCCATGCGCAGCGGCTTCGCCACGGCCGGGACCTTGGAGGCCTTGAGTGCGTTCAGCTCGTGGTCGCCGCGCAGCAGGAGCACGACGAGGCGGCCGTCCGCCCCTTCGACGACCAGCGTCTTGAGGAGCCGGGCGGGCGGCAGCTTCAGCAGATTCGCGACGTCGGCGATGGTGCGCGCTCCCGGCGTCGCGACCTCGCGCATCTTCTCGGCCGCAGCCGGGCGCGGCTCGCGCGGCGGCAGCGCCTCGGCAAGCTCCAGGTTCGCCGCGTAGTCGTCGCCGTCCGAGAAGACGATCGCGTCCTCGCCAGAGTCCGCGAGCACGTGGAACTCCTGCGACGCGCTGCCGCCGATGGCGCCGGGGTCGGCGTGCACGGCGCGGAAGCGCAGGCCGAGGCGCGAGAAGATCGCGCTGTAGGCCGCGTACATCTTGCGGTAACCCTCGACGAGTGAGGCCTCGTCGGCGTGGAAGCTGTAGGCGTCCTTCATCACGAACTCGCGCGCGCGCATCACGCCGAAGCGCGGGCGGATCTCGTCGCGGAACTTGGTCTGGATCTGGTAGAAGTTGACCGGCAGCTGGCGGTAGCTCTTG
>DATMEC010000263.1:0-6600 GCA_035557125.1 Steroidobacteraceae bacterium | reverse complement strand
ACTTCCATCGACTTACACTCCTTGACGCGGCGCGAAGCGCTCGCGAAAGCGGACCCAGGTATCCGCGAATCCGATGCCCACGAGGGCCATCGGCACCAATAACACGGCGACGTAGGCGAGGACGACCGGCACGATGCCGATGACGTGCATCTCGCGCAGCCCATGCACCACCGCGAGCGCCTGCACCAGGAAAGCGGCCGCCAGGACGAACAACACGTCGTCGACGGCCTGCCAGCCCGTGCCGGTCACGCGGTGCGCGACGAAGCTCGCAAGAAATGCCGCAACCAGCAGGCACGCGATGAAATTTCCGAGCCTGAGCCGACGGAACTCGCGCCCGAACAGTCCCGGCTCGCGCGTGCGGCTGAAAGCCCAAAGCCCCGCGCACTGCGCGAGGAAGGCGTGCAGCAGGACCATCCAGCCGAGCGTCGCCCAGGCGGCGCGCGCCGTCGCCTGCCCGATCTGTTCGGGCGAGCTCTCGATTCCCATCTGCGACAGCGTCTCGGCCGTGCGCTGCAGCATCGGCTCGAGCTTCTCGATGACCGGGGCGAGCGCGCGCACCGGGTCGCCGAGCAGGCCGTGGATTGCCAGCACCAGGAGGCACGAAGCCACCGTCAGCGCCTGGAACACGAAGCTGAGGCTGCGGCTCTTTTCGAGTGCCGCGGCCGCTAACGCCGAGGGCAAGAGTGCCGCGATCGCGATGAGGAACGCAGGTCCAGGGCCGAACGCGGGAGCAAAAGCCCAGACGAGCGCAATGGCAGCACCCGTCCCGGCAGCCACCGCGACCGGCGGACCGCCCGCGAGCAGGCTGAGGACGACGACGCCCGCCGGCAGCCATGCCGCCATGGGCAGCGCGATGAGCGAAACGAGCGCGGCGAACCCGGCCGCCAGGAATGCCCTGAACGGGTTCGCAGTCGTCCATTGCAGCAGCGCCATCATGGAGTCGCGTCGGACGGAGGGCTCCGGCCCTCCGGCCTCAGTGCTGGTCGGTGTACGGCAGGAGCGCGAGGTAGCGCGCCCGCTTGATCGCGATCGCGAGCTGGCGCTGGTAGAACGAGCGCGTACCGGTAATGCGGCTCGGGACGATCTTGCCGGTTTCCGTGACGTAGGCCTTGAGCGTTCCCAGGTCCTTGTAATCGATCTGGTCGGTGCCGTCGGCCGTGAACTTGCAGAACTTCTTGCGCCTGAAAAAACGTGACATCGTGGCTTCTCCCGATCAGTCCATGCCCAAGGCGTCGCCGCCGTCGCGATCACCGCGATCACCACGATCGCCGCGCTCGCGCTCACGCTCTTCGGGCTCCTTCGCCATTGGCGACGGGTCCGTAACGGCTTTGTCCATCTTGACGACGAGGTGCCGGAGCACGGCGTCCGAGAACCGGAATGCCCCGGTCAGCTCCTCGAGCACCTTGCCGCTGCACTCGACGTTCATCAGCACGTAGTGCGCCTTGTGCATCTTCGCGATGGGAAACGCGAGCTGGCGGCGCCCCCAGTCCTCGAGGCGGTGGACGGCGCCGCCGTCCGCGGCGATGAGGCCGCGATACCGCTCGATCATTGCGGGAACCTGCTCGCTCTGGTCGGGATGGACCAGAAATACGATCTCGTAATGCCGCATCTTGTGCTCCTTGTGGGTTTGCCCCCCGCTGACGCGATGGCGGTGGGGCAAGGAGAGAATCCCCGGCAGCCCGGGGAAGGGGCGCGTAAGTTACCGGACTTGCTGGGATTCCGCAACTCGGCTCCGGCGCTGGCGGAGCACCTCGTAGAGTGCGATTCCAGCTGCCACCGAGACGTTGAGGCTCGCGACCGCCCCGTGCATGGGCAGCGACAGCATGAAGTCGCAATTCTCGCGGGTCAGCCGCCTGAGCCCCCGCCCCTCGGACCCCATTACGAGGGCGAGCGGACCGGTCAGGTCGGCCTCGAAGATCGTTTTCTCGCCGTCTTCAGCGGCACCCCCAATCCACAGTCCAGCCTGCTTCATGTCACGCAAGCTCCGCGCGAGGTTCGTGACCTGCGCGAACGGAACCGTCTCGGCCGCACCGGCCGCGACCTTGCGCACGACCGGCGTCAGGCTCGCCGCGCGATCGCGCGGCGCGACGACGGCCGTCGCCCCGGCCGCATCGGCGGTCCGCAGGCAAGCGCCGAGGTTGTGCGGATCGGACACGCCGTCGAGCACCAGCACGAGCGCAGGCGTGCGTTGGGCCGTCAGCAGGTCAAGCAGCGAGTTCTCGTCGAGCGGCTCGCTCGGGCGCACTTCGGCGACGACGCCCTGGTGGGCCGCTCCACCCGTCTCGGCGTCGAGTGCCGCCGGCGACGAAGCGGCGGCCTTCACGCCCCGCCCAGCCGCGAGCTCGCGCAGCTCCCGCACCCGCACGTCGTCGCGGGCCGCGGCGATCGACAGCCGGATCACGTCCTCTGGCCGCCGCTCGAGGACGGCTCGCACGGCGTGCAGCCCGTAGACGAGCGAACCGCTCACTTGTGGCGCGCGGGCGCCTTGGCAGCGCGGCGGCGCGGATGGTGGTGCGTGCCGGTCTTGGCGACGTGCTCGAAGTCGATCTTGCGCTCGGCGGAATCCACTTTTGCAAGCCGCACCCTGAGCTCGTCGCCGATCGAGAACCGCAGTCGCGTGCGCGCGCCGACCAGCGTGCGGTCGGCCTCGTGGAAATGGAAGTAGTCCGCAGGCAGCGCGGTGACGTGCACGAGACCGTCGACCTGGATGTCCTTGAGCTGCACGAACAGGCCGAAATCGGTGACGCCGGTCACCACCGCGTCGAACTCCTCGCCGATTCGCGGGCGCATGTACTCGCACTTGAGCCAGGCGACCACCGAGCGGGCGGCCTCGTCGGCGCGCCGCTCGCGCAGCGAGCATTCCGTGCCGAGCGCCTCCATCTCGCGCGCCGAATGCACGAAGCTCGCCGCAGTGCCGCCGCCCAGTGCATGGCGGATGCCGCGGTGTACGAGCAGGTCCGGATACCGCCGGATCGGCGAGGTGAAGTGCGCGTACTCCGCGAGCGCGAGGCCGAAGTGGCCGATGTTGAGCGGCTGGTACAGGGCCTGGGGCAGCGAGCGGATGATCGCGTTCTCGAGCACCGCCGCATCCGGCCTGCCGGAGATCCCCGCGAGCACCTTCTGCAGCCGGGCGGGCTTCAGGTCGCCGCCGATCTCGAGCAGCACGCCGCGCATGGACAGGAACCGCTTCAGCTCCTCGATGCGCTCCTCGTCCGGCTTGCCGTGGATGCGATAGAGAGCCGGCAGCTTGTGCTTCTTGAGAAAGCCGGCGGCCTGCACGTTCGCGGCGATCATGCATTCCTCGATGAGCCGGTGCGCGTCGTTCCTGGGATACGCGCGGATCTCGGTCGGGTTGCCGGCGGCGTCGACCAGCACCTTGACCTCCGGCGCCTCGAAATCGAGGGCGCCGCGCTTCTCGCGCTCCTTGCGCAGGGCGTGGAACACCTGGTGCAGGCAGTCGATCACCGGGGCGAGCCGCGCTTGCGGCCCGCGCGCGAGCGGGTCGCGCCCCTCGAGATGGGCCGCGACGCGCGTGTAAGTGAACCGCGCCTGCGAGCGCATCACCGCGGCGTAAAAGCGGCTCTTCGCGACCGCCCCGGCGCGCGTGACCTGCATGTCCGCGACCATGCACAGGCGGTCGACGTCCGGCATCAGCGAACAGAGGTGATTCGACAGCTCCTCCGGCAGCATCGGCAGCACGCGGTTCGGGAAATACACCGATGTCGCGCGCAGGCGCGCCTCGGTGTCGAGCGCGGTGCCCGGGCGCACGTAGTGGCTCACGTCGGCGATTGCGACTACCAGCCGGAACCCGGAGGCATTCGGCTCGGCGTAGACGGCGTCGTCGAAATCGCGCGCGTCCTCGCCGTCGATCGTCACCAGCGGCAGGGCACGCAGGTCCTCGCGGCCCGCGCCCGGATCGCGCGGCACCTCGCGACCGTATCCGCGCGCCTCCGTGACGGCCTGTGCCGGAAACTCGTTTGAAAGACCGTGCGAGGCGATCGCAAGCTCGATCGCCGCGTCCGCCCCGCCATTCTCGGGCAGCACCCGCAGCACGCGACCGACGGGATCGCGGTTGCGGCTCGGCTGCTCGGTGATCTCGACCACGGCGAGGTCGCCGTGGCGCGCCGTCCCCGTGGCCTCGCGCGGCACGACCACGCGCTGGCTGATGCGCCGGTTGTCGGGGGTCACGAATCCGATGCCGCCCTCGAGCGAGAAACGCCCTGCGACCTGCCGGGTGCGCCGCTCGAGTACTTCGACAATGGCGCCCTCGGAGCGGCCGCGGTCGTCGCGCCCCGTGACGCGCGCCGCCGCGCGGTCGCCGTGGAACATCATCCGCATCTCGCGGTACGGCAGGAACAGGTCGTCGCCCTTGCGCTCGTCCGGCACCAGGAAGCCAAAGCCGTCGCGGTGGCCGCTCACGGTGCCGACGATCACGGGCAGGCGGTCGACCAGGCAGTACTCGTTCGCGCGGTTCACCAGCAACTCGCCGTCGCGCGCCATGGCGCCGAGTCGCTTGGAGAGCGCCTGGCGCTCCTCCGGGTCGCGGATGCCGAGCAGCGCGGCGAGCGGGTCGAAGCCGAGAGGCCTTGAAGCCTCCGCCAGCTTCGCGAGCAGCAGCTCGCGGCTCGGAATCGGCTTCTCGTAGCGCTTCGACTCCTCGCCAAAGCGCGGGTCTTCCTGCTGCCATCGTGGCCGGCGGGTCATCGTGTCCTCGAAATTGACATCAAACGGGTGCCTGCGTAAATTGACGCGCCCTCACCGGGGTCCCCCGGTCGCAACCTGTGCCCAGGTGGCGGAATTGGTAGACGCGCTAGGTTCAGGTCTTAGTGCCGAGAGGCGTGGAGGTTCGAGTCCTCTCCTGGGCACCATTCTTCTCGCGCCGGCATTGTAGACGAGTGCCGACGCGGATCACCACCCGCCGCTGTAGCCCCCGACCACGGGGAGGATCTCGCCGCTGATGTAGCTCGAGCAGTGCGGCGACGCCAGGAACACGAAGGCGGGCGCAATCTCCTCGGGCTGCGCCGGGCGCTTCATCGGCGCCGACGCGCCGAACTCGGCCACGCGGCGCGCCTGCTTGTCGGCCGGGTTGAGCGGCGTCCAGACCGGGCCCGGTGCCACCGCGTTCACGCGGATGCCGCGCGGCATCAGGTGCGTTGCGAGCGAGCGTGTCATGGCGTGGATGCCGCCCTTGGTCGTCGCGTAGTCGAGCAGGTGGCCGCTGCCCTCGATCCCGGTCACCGAGCCCGTGTTGATGATGGCCGCCCCCGCCTTCATGTGAGGCACCGCCGCCTGGGCCATGTAGAAGTAGCCGTGAAGGTTCGTCCTTAAGGTCAGGTCGAGGTGCTCCTCGCTCAGGTCCTCGAGGCGTGGGACGTGGGCCTGGAACGCGGCGTTGTTCACCAGCACGTCGATCCCGCCGAGCTCGTTCACGGTCCGCCGCACCGCCTGCTCGCAGAAGGACCGGCGGCTCACGTCGCCGGGAACCAGGATCGCGCGCCGGCCTTCGGCCTCGACGGCGGCTTTTGTCGCTTCGGCATCGGCGTGCTCGCAGAGGTACTGGATTGCGACATCGGCGCCCTCCCGCGCGAACAGCACCGCGACTGCGCGGCCGATCCCGGAGTCGCCGCCGGTGATGAGCGCGACCTTGCCATGGAGCTTGGAGGATCCGAGATAGAACGGCGCGTCAAACAGCGGCGCCGGGTCGATGTCGCGCTCCGCGCCGGGCTTGCGCTCGTGCTGGCGCGGAAGCGGCGGTTCCGGGTAACGGCGCGCCCCGGCCTGCATCGGGCGCTCTTTCTTGTTCCCGGAATGCTTGCGGTCGGCGCGCGCGACCTGCCGCTGCACGGATCGCTGACGCTCGACCGCGTGCCGCACGCTCGCCGGCGTCTTCCTCCGCCGGCTGGCGACCGCCTTCCGCTTGCGCATCAGCGCCGCTTCGACCGCTTTGACCGGCCCTTCTTCTTGGGGACCTTCCCGCCCGACCTGCGCGCCTGCGACAGGCCGATCGCGATCGCCTGCTTGCGGCTCGTCACCTTCTTGCCGGAGCGCCCGCTGCGCAAGGTGCCGCGCTTTCTCTCGTGCATCGCTTTCTTGACCTTGCGCTGCGCCTTCTTCCCGTATTTTTTCGCCATCATCCCGCTCCTTGGAGGCTCGTACGCCAGTACGACAGCGCCCCCCGCGCGTGGTCTGTAGGACCTGTCCGCGTGTGTTTGACAGCCGCCGCGGCCACGGCGTAGTTTTCGCCGATGCTCGCAACCTTCGACGACGCGGCGTGGCGCTCCGACCCGGGCGCAGTGCGCGACGCGCTCGAAGCCAACCGCATCGTCTATTTCCCGCGTTGCCCGATGCCCCTGCCGGCGGAAGACACGCTCGACTTCCTGCGGCGCGAGCTGCCGTCCCGCCTCAAGCTCAAGAACGTCAGCTACCACCCCGAAGCCGGCAAGGTCAGCGGACTCGAAGCCGATGCGGAGACGACGCGGCGCGTCACCGAGACGCTGCGTTCCCACCTCGACGAGGTCCAGGCGTTCCTCCGCCAGGTGACGGGCGACCTCATCGAGGACGCGCGCGTCGGCACCTGCAGTTTCCGGCCGATCGAGGAAA
>DATMEC010000262.1:0-3623 GCA_035557125.1 Steroidobacteraceae bacterium | reverse complement strand
GAGGAGGCGAAGATCACCTTCCGGTGCGCGGCATCGATCACAGCAGGGCGTCCGCCTTCGCCGCGCAGATGAAGTCATTGTCGGAGAGGCCGCCGATCGCGTGGGTCGAGTAGCGGACGCGGCAGTAGTTGTAGCCGACCTCGAGGTCCGGGTGGTGGTCCTCGACGTTCGCGACGTGCGCGAGCGCGTTCACGAAGCTCATCGTCCGCCAGAAGTCGGGGAACTTCAGCTCGCGGCGGATCGCCCTGCCGTCCTCGACCAGCTTCCAGTCGGCGTGTACCAGCCTCATCATGCCCGCGGCCTGTTTCGCGTCGAGCGGCCTTACGCCGCCCTCGCAGGGCACGCATTTCCTTTCCTTTAGCGCGTCCATCAGCCCTCCCGGCGCGCATAGCGGCGCGCTACATAGCGTTCGACCAGGTCCTGGAATTCCTCGGCGATGCGCTCGCCCTTGAGCGTCACCGTTTTCTCGCCATCCTCGTACACGGGTGCAACCGGCCGCTCGCCGGATCCCGGCAGGCTGATGCCGATGTTGGCGTGCTTGCTCTCACCCGGGCCGTTCACGACGCAGCCCATCACCGCGACGGTCATGTTCTCGGCGCCGACGTAGTCGTGGCGCCAGGCGGGCATGCGCTCCCGCACGTGCTCCTGGATGCGCTGCGCGAGCTCCTGGAAGAAGCTGCTGGTCGTGCGTCCGCAGCCGGGACATGCGACGACCCGGGGCGCGAAGGCGCGAAGCCCGAGGCTCTGCAGGATCTCCTGCGCGACGCGCACCTCCAGGCGGCGGTCACCGCCGGGCTCGGGCGTCAGCGACACGCGGATGGTGTCGCCGATGCCCTCCTGCAGCAGGATCGCGAGCGCGGCGGTCGACGACACGATGCCCTTGGCGCCCATGCCGGCCTCGGTGAGGCCGAGGTGCAGCGGATAGTCGCAGCGCGCGGCGAGGGCGCGATAGATCGCGACGAGGTCCTGCACGCCGCTCACCTTCGAGCTGATCACGATGGCGTCGTGGGCGAGGCCGAGCTCCTCGGCGCGCGCGGCGGAAGTGAGCGCCGAAACGACGGTCGCCTCGCGCAGCACTTCGAGCGCGTCCTTCGGCTCGGCGGCGCGGGAGTTCTCGTCCATCATGCGCGTCAGCAGGTCCTGGTCGAGGCTGCCCCAGTTGACGCCGATGCGCACGGGCTTGCAGTACCGGCACGCGGTCTCGATCATCGCCGCGAACTGCGGATCGCGCTTGCTGCCGCGACCGACGTTGCCCGGATTGATGCGGTACTTGTCGAGCGCGGAGGCAGCGGCCGGGTGCGCAGCGAGTAGCTTGTGGCCGTTGAAATGGAAGTCGCCGACGAGCGGCACGTCGCAGCCCTGCGAACGCAGCCGGTCGCGGACGTGCGGCACCGCTGCCGCGGCCTCGTCGCTGTTGACCGTCACGCGCACCAGCTCCGAGCCCGCCTCGGCAAGCTCCCGGACCTGGCGCGCGGTCGCCTCGACGTCGGCCGTATCGGTGTTCGTCATCGACTGGACGACCACGGGTCCGCCGCCGCCGACGGTGACGGCGCCGATCCGTACGGCGACGGTCCTGCGGCGTTCTGCCGTCACTTCGCCTTCTGGGCCGCGATCCACTCGTCCACGGTGCGCTCGAGGATGTCGAGCGGCACGGCACCGGTCGCGAGGACCGTGTCATGGAACGCGCGGATGTCGTACTCCTCCCCGAGCGCCTGCTCGGCGCGCGCGCGCAGTTCCAGGAACTTCAGCTGGCCGATCTTGTAGGCGAGCGCCTGTCCCGGGTCGGAGATGTAGCGGTCGATCTCGTTGACGATGTCGGCTTCGGTTTTGGCCGCATTTGCCATGAAGTAGTCGATGGCCTGCTGGCGCGTCCACTTCATCGCGTGCAGGCCCGTGTCGACGACGAGGCGCACGGCGCGCCACTGGTCGTAGGTGAGCTGGCCGAAGCGCGAGTAGGGGTCCTTGTACAGGCCGAGGTCGTAGCCGAGGCGCTCCGAGTACAGGCCCCAGCCCTCGATGTAGGCGGTGAATCCGCCGGCTCGGCGAAACATCGGCAGGTCGGTCTGCTCCTGCGCGAGGGCGATCTGCAGGTGATGGCCCGGCGCCGCCTCGTGGACGGACAACACTTCCATCTCGTACTTCGGCCGGACTTCCGGACGGTAGAGATTCACGTAGTAATAGCCGGGCCGCTTGCCGTCGAGCGACGGCCCGCTGTAATAGGCGGTGGTCGTGTTCGGGGCGCTGTTCGCCGGAATCGGCCGGAGGCCGAACGGCGTCCGATAGAGCTTGCCGAAAAGCTTCGGCAACTCGGGGTCGATCATCTTCACGATGTAGGCGTAGGCCCGGAACAGCTCATCCCCTGTCTCGTAGTAGAACATCGGGTCGGTGCGCAGGTGCTGGAAGAAGTCGGTCAGCGAGCCCTTGAAGCCGACCTCGTCCATCACCTTCTGCATCTCCGCGCGGTTGCGTGCAACCTCGCCCAGGCCGATCTCGTGGATTTCGGCGGGGGTCAGCGGAGTCGTCGTGTGGTAGCGCGCGAGGAATGCGTAGTGCTCGAGCCCGTCCGGCGTGTCCCAGAGGCCGACGGACTCGCGCGTCGCCGGCAGGTACTCGTCGCGGAACACCGCCTGGAAGCGGCGGTAGGCGGGAATCACCGATTCCGAGATCACAGACTTCGCCTGTGCGGTGAGGCGCTCGCGCTCCGCCGCCGGGATCGAGTCGGGATATGAGCGGAAGCGCTCGAAGAAGGGGCTGTCCTCGGGTTTCGGAGGCACCTGTTTGGCGAGCGGCTCGAGCACGCGCTCCATGACGGCCCTCGGCTGCGTGCGCTTCTCCCTGGCCCCGCGCTGCAGCCGCTCTCCATACTGGTTGAGGTAGGCCGGGATCGCCCGCATGCGTCCGAGCCAGTTCTCGTAGTCCTGGACCGTGGCGAATGGCATCACCTCTGCAATTTCGTTCAGCGACTGCGGGCCGCTGCTCGCCTCGATCGAGTAGTACTCGGCGTGGAACGGCACTGCGGCCTTGCGCGTCTCGTACTCGTGCCGGAACAGGTCGTAGTTGAGCTGCTCGGCAGGCGGCAGCGTGTCGCGGGGAATGCGGGCGAGGTCGTCGAGGACCTTCGCGTCGGCCGTCTGGCGCGCGGCCAATGCAGCCTGGGAGATGTCGGGAAGCCGGTCGTCGTATCGCGGGTCGCCCAGGTACGTGGCCGACAAGGGGTTGTCCGACAGGTCGCGCTCCCATTCGCGATCGAAGAGGGCGTGCAGGTCGGCAACGGCATCCGCCGAGGCCGGCGCCGCGGACAGCGCACCGAGGACGATGACGAGGGACGCAAGCGACCGGGACATGGCGGTCTCCGTGGCCGGAAGTTTTTGACCGCGCGACTATACCCTGTGAACCCCGGCGCTTTCCGCTAATCTCTCGGATTCGAGGCTGCGGAAATACGGATGGGACGACGGACACCGCTCTATGACCTCCATGTCGCCGCCGGGGCGCGCATGGTCGACTTCGGCGGCTGGGACATGCCGGTCGGGTACGGCTCGCAGATCGAGGAGCACCACGCCGTGCGCCGCGACGCGGGCATGTTCGACGTGTCGCACATGTGCGTCGTGGACCTGCGCGGCGCC
>DATMEC010000261.1:0-2137 GCA_035557125.1 Steroidobacteraceae bacterium | reverse complement strand
TTCACGGCCGCGATGACGAGCGCGCCGTTGGCGCGCGCCCAGCGCGTCAGGGCATCGACGTCCTCGAGTTGCCCGAAGAAGTTCGGCTGCTGGATGACGATTGCCGTGATGTCCTCGCCGGCAAATTGCGCCAGCGAGTGCACGTCGACGCACCCCGTCGCGAGGTCGTACGGCACCGCGTCGAGCGTCAGGCCCTGGCCGCCGGTGATCACCTCGGCGACGCGCCGCCAGGTCGGGTTGACGGTCGCGGGCACGAGGATGCGCGCCGATTTCGAGCGGCGGTGCGCGCGCACTGCCATGAGACAGGCCTCGGCGAGCGCGGACGCGCCGTCGTAGAGCGAGGCGTTCGAAACGTCCATCGCAGTGAGGCCCGCGATCATGGACTGGAATTCGTACATGACCTGCAGCGTGCCCTGGCTCGCTTCCGCCTGGTACGGCGTGTAGGCGCTGTAGATCTCGCCGCGCGTGACGAGGGCCCAGACCGGCGCGGGAATGTGGTGTTCGTAGGCGCCCGCGCCGATGAAGTTGAGCGGCCGGCCGTCCGCGGCCGCGCGCGCGGCGGCGAGCCGCGCTACTTCCATTTCAGGTAGTGCTGCAGGCACCCCGGGCAGCGCATCGATGCGAAGCGCCTTCGGGATCTCGTCGAACAGGTCGTCGATGCTGGCGGCGCCGATGCGGTCGAGCATCGCCCTAACGTCGTCGGGTGTGTGCGGGATGTACGGCATCGGAAACCTGTGGCCTAGCCCGCGGCGGCGGCCGTGGCTTCGTAAGCGGGCGCATCCAGAGTTTCCGTGGCGGCGCCGCCCGACGGCTTCACGCGCATGATCCAGCCCTCGCCGTAGGGATCGCGGTTGACGAGTTCCGGCTCCGTGGCGAGTTTCGGGTTGCCCGCCGTCACTTCGCCGGCCACCGGGCTGTAGATGTCCGAGGCCGCCTTGACCGATTCGACCACTGCGCAGGCGTCGCCGGCAACGACATGGCGGCCCGCTTCCGGCACCTCGACGAACACCAGGTCGCCGAGCGACTGTTGGGCGTGGTCGGTGATGCCCACTTCGATCGTGCCGTCCTGCAGTTTGCGCAGCCATTCGTGGCTCTTCGTATAGCGCAGGTCAGCGGGGGTCTGGCTCATGCGGTTCTCCGTGTGCGAACGAATGGCGGCTTGACGATGCTCGCGGGCGCCCGCTTGCCGCGAATGTCCACCTCGACCCGGCCCGCGGCCGCAGCCGGGAGGCGCGCAAGCGCAATCGAGCGCTCGAGCGTCGGCGAGAAGGTTCCACTGGTGACCTCGCCCTCGCCGGCTACGCCCGCAAAGACTTTCTGGTGCGCGCGCAGCACGCCGCGGTCTTCGAGCAGCAGTCCCGTGAGCTGGCGGGCGACGCCACTGTCGATTTGCTCCTGCACCGCGGTCCTGCCGATGAAGTCGCGGTTACCCTCGAGCACGACGGTCCAGGCGAGCCCCGATTCCACCGGCGTCACCTTCTCGTCCATGTCGTTGCCGTACAGGGTCATCCCGGCCTCCAGCCGGAGCGTGTCGCGCGCCCCGAGCCCGCAGGGCTTGACGCCGGCGGACTGCAGCGCGTTCCACAGTCCCGCGGCCGCTTCCGACGGCAGCGCCACCTCGAATCCGTCCTCGCCGGTGTAGCCGGTGCGCGAGACGAACCAATCGTCGTCGAACGCCTGGGCTGCGAAGCGACCGAGCGCGCCCGCGGTGGCGCGGGCGGACTCCGGCAGGAGCGGCATCACCTTGGAACGGGCGTTGGGTCCCTGGACGGCGACAATCGCGAGATCGCGCCGCGCAACGACCGCGACGCCGATCTGGCGTGCGTGCTCCTTTATCCAGGCGAGGTCCTTGTCGGCGGTGCCGGCATTGACCACCACGCGGAACCACTTCTCGTCGATGTAGCAGGCGATCAGGTCGTCGATGACGCCGCCGTCCGGCTTCAGCATGCAGCTGTAGAGCGCCTTCCCCGGAGCCTTGAGCCGGCCGACGTCGTTTGCGAGCAGCCGCAGGAGCAACGGCCGCACGCCGGCGCCGCGCAGGTCCACGACGCACATGTGCGACACGTCGAACATGCCCGCGTCGCGGCGCACGGCGTGGTGCTCCTCGATCTGCGAGCCGTACCCGACCGGCATGTCC
>DATMEC010000260.1:0-4891 GCA_035557125.1 Steroidobacteraceae bacterium | reverse complement strand
CTGTTGCAATCGTTTGCGGTCAGTTACCAGCGCCTCTTCGCGCCGGCGGGATTCGCGGTTCCCGCCCCCGCCTCCCTCCCGGCCGCAGGCAGTGGAGCTGCCTGGGCGCGCTACCAGTGCGCCGCCGCCCGCTCGGCGGAGCTCGCATCCGCGATCGCGCTGGATGCGAGCCGGCGGCTCGCAGGGGCCCTCGCACAATCCGGACCGCAGGCGCTGCCCATCACGAGCCTGCGTGAACTGCACGCGCTCTGGATCGAATGCGGCGAAGCCGCCTATGGCGAGGCTGCGCGCCGCGAGGAATTTGCCGCGGCGCAAGCGGAGCTCCTCATGGCCCTCGTCGAGCTTCGCGCGGTGCAGGCGTGAGTGCTTCGCGGCTCGCGCTCGATCCCGTTCGCGCCGCCGCGGAGATGGCGGAATTCTCCCAGCGCATGGCGCTCGCGGCGGGTGAGCTCGCCCGGCTCGACGTGCGGGCCGAGGGCTGCACGCCGCGCAGCGAGGCGATGCGTCGCGGCAAGACGGTTCTCTGGCGTTACGCGCGCGAGGCGCCCGATGCCGGGCTTGCGCCGCTCGTCATCTGCTACGCGCTCGTGAACCGCCCCTACATGCTCGATCTGCAGCCCGACCGCTCGCTGATCCGTGCGCTCGCAGCGCGCGGGCTCGACGTCTACCTCGTCGACTGGGGCTACCCGGACCGTGGCGACAGCCACTTGTCGCTCGACGACTACGTCAACCGCCATCTCGGCGCATGCATCGACCAGGTCCGCTCGGTGCACGGCGTGCCTGCCGTGAACCTGCTCGGCGTCTGCCAGGGCGGGACGCTCTCGCTCTGCCACGCGGCGCTGCATCCCGGGCGGGTGCGCAACCTCATCACGATGGTGACCCCGGTCGACTTTCACACGGGGGACAACCTGCTCTCCGCGTGGGTGCGCAAGATCGACGTCGACCGCATGGTCGAGGTCCTCGGCAACGTGCCGGGGACGCTCCTGAACGCCGCGTTCATCGCGCTGATGCCGCTGCGGCTGACGGCGCGCAAGTACGCGGGGCTCGCCGACATCGCGGCGGACCGGGCGGCGCTCGAGAACTTCCTGCGCATGGAGCGCTGGATCCACGACAGTCCTGACCAGGCGGGCACCGCATTCCGCGAGTTCGTCCGCGGCCTGTTCCAGGAGAACCGCCTGCTGAAGGGAGGCCTGCAGATCGGCGGCAAGACGGTCGACCTCGCCAGGATCACCTGCCCGATCCTCAACGTCTATGCGCTGCAGGACCACCTCGTGCCGCCCGCGTCCTCGCGCGCACTCGAGGGCCTGACCGGAACGCGCGACTATTCGGCCTTCGAGTTCGACGGCGGGCACATCGGCATCTACGTGAGCCGCAGCGCGCAGGAACTCCTGCCGCGGACCATCGCCCAATGGCTGCAGAGCCGCTAGCATGGAGGGCTCGATGAGCGATCGCAGCCCACTGCCGGTTTTTCGCGTACGCGCTACCGCAATGCTGCTGGCTGCGGTGGCTCTCCTGCAGGCTTGCGGGGCGGACCTGCCCGAGTCCGGCGAGGTGGCGGCCGCGACGGCCGTGGTCAGCGAAACGGTTGCCACGCAGACGTGGCGAGACTCGATCGAGGCACTGGGCACGGCAAAGGCGAATGAATCCGTCACGCTGACCGCAAAAGTCAGCGAAACCGTGCGCAAGGTGGCGTTCGACAGCGGCGACGTGGTGCGCGTTGGCGACGTGATCGTGGATCTCTCGAGCGGCGCGCAGCTGGCCGGCCTGGAAGAAGCGCGGGCGTCCTTTCAGGAGTCCGAGCGCCAGCTCGCGCGCGGCCAGGAACTCGCGCCCACGAAAGTCATCTCCGAGAGCCAGCTCGACACGCTGCGCTCGACGCGCGATGCCGCAAAAGCCCGCATGGACGTCGTGCGCGCGCAGCTCTCGGACCGCGTGATCACCGCTCCTTTCGACGGCGTCCTGGGCCTGCGCCAGGTCAGCCCCGGCTCGCTCGTGACGCCGGGCACGCCGATCGCGACGCTCGACGACATATCGCTGATCAAGCTCGACTTCCAGGTTCCGGAACGGTTCCTGGCCGTACTCGCGAAGGGCCAGGAAGTGACCGCCCGGAGCGGCACCTATCCGGACCGCGAGTTCGACGGCCAAGTGACAAGCGTCGATTCGCGCGTCGATCCCGTGACCCGGTCGGTCACGGCGCGCGCGGAGATCCCGAACCCTGACCGGCTGCTGCGTCCCGGCATGCTGATGTCGGTGCAGGTATTCCTGCAGCCGCGCGAGGCCATCGTCGTGCCCGAAATCGCCGTGGTCCAGGTGGGGACCGAGTCGTTCGTCTACCGCATGAAACCCGACGGGACGGTCGAGCGCGCCGTCATTGCGCTCGGATCGCGTCGGCAGGGTGAAGTCGAGGTGACGTCCGGGCTCGCCGCCGGCGAACGCATCGTCGTCGAGGGCACCGTGAAGCTGCGCGAAGGCGCCCGCGTGGTCGAGTCGGGCGGCGGCGCCCGCAAGGCGAAGCAATGAGCCTTTCGGATCTCTCGATCCGACGTCCCGTCTTCGCGACCGTCGTGAGCCTGCTGCTCGTCGTCCTCGGCGTCATCGCCTACTCGCGGCTCACGCTCCGGGAACTGCCCGCGATCGACCCGCCGGTCGTGTCGGTCGGCGTCGACTACACGGGAGCCTCGGCCGCGGTCGTCGAGACGCGCGTGACACAGATCCTCGAGGACGCGCTGTCCGGCATCGAGGGGATCGAGACCATCGAGTCCCAGAGCATGAATGGCGAGAGCGACATCGACATCGAATTCTCGCTGTCCCGCGACATCGAGGCAGCCGCGAACGACGTGCGCGACGCCGTGAGCCGGGTGCTCGACCGCCTGCCGGACGAGGCGGACCCGCCGGAGATCGAGAAGGCGGAATCGGACTCGGAGGTCGTGATCTGGCTCAACATGCGCTCGTCGCGCATGGACACGCTCGAGATCACCGACTACGCCAACCGTTACGTGGTCGACCGCCTGTCCGCCATCGACGGCGTGTCGCAGATCCGGGTCGGCGGGCAGCAGCGCTACGCGATGCGCATCTGGCTCGACAGCGCCGCCCTTGCCGCGCGCGGGCTCACGGTCGCCGACGTCGAGGAGGCGCTCGAGCGGGAGAACGTCGAGTTGCCGGCCGGGCGCCTCGAATCCACGGATCGCGACTTCACGCTCAGGGTCCAGCGCGGCTACCGGCAGCCCGCGGACTTCGCGCGCCTGACGCTTGCCAAGGGAGCCGAAGGCTACCTCGTGCGGCTCGGCGACGTCGCGACGGTCGAGCGCGCCCCGGACGAGCGCCGCGCCTACTACCGCAGCAACGGCGAGCCGAACATCGGCCTCGGAGTCGTCAAGACCTCGACGGCCAACAGCCTCGACGTCGCCCGCGCCGCGCGCGCGACCGCGGAGGAGATCCAGAAAACCTTGCCGGATGGAACGCGCATCTTCGTGGCCTACGACAGCACGGTCTTCATCGGGGCGGCGATCGAGCGCGTGCTGATGACCCTCGTCGAGGCGGTCATCCTCGTGATCGTCGTCATCTACCTCTTCCTCGGCAGCGCGCGCTCGGCCCTGATTCCGGCCGTCACGATCCCCGTGTGCCTGGTCACGGCATTCGCGGCGCTGTGGGCGTTCGGCTTCACGATCAACCTGCTGACGCTGCTCGCGATCGTGCTCAGCATCGGCCTCGTCGTGGACGACGCGATCGTGGTCGTCGAGAACGTGCAGAGGCGCGCCGACCTCGGCGAGCCGCCGCTGGTCGCCGCGAAGCGCGGCACGACGCAGGTCGCCTTCGCCGTGGTCTCGACGACCGCCGTGCTGGTGTCCGTGTTCCTGCCGATCGGGTTCATGGAGGGCAACACCGGGCGGCTGTTCCGCGAGCTGTCGGTCGCGCTCGCGAGCGCCGTCGCGATTTCCTGCTTCGTCGCCCTCAGCCTGACGCCGATGATGTCGTCGAAGCTGGTCCGGCCCCACTCGGAACCGCGCGGGCTGAACGCCTGGATCCATCGCAGGTTCGTGGCGCTCTCGAAACGCTACCGCAGCCTCGTGGCGCGGACCATCGGCCGGCCGGTCCTGTTCGGTGCGTTGATGCTGGCGAGCGGTGTGCTGAGCTTCGCGCTGTTCCAGCTGGTGCCCAAGGAGCTGGCGCCCGCCGAGGACCGCGGCGCGTTCTGGATCGGCATCGAGGGCCCGGAGGGCGCCGGGTTCGATTACACCGTCTCGCAGGTTCACAAGGTAGAGGAAATGATCGGTGTGCACATCGGCGAGGACAAGCCGATCCAGCGCATCAACACGCGGGTGCCGGGCGGGTTCGGGCGCAGCGAGGAGATGCACACCGGCCAGGCGATCGTGTTCCTCCACGACTGGGACAAGCGCGACGTGACGACGGCGGAGGTCGTCGAAATGCTGCGCCAGGAGCTCGGCGCGATCCCCTCGATCCGGGCGGTGCCGCGCGTGCGCACCGGGCTCGTCCGTAGCGGCGGGCAGCCGGTGTCCGTCGTGCTCGGGGGCCCGGACTATACGGAGCTCGCCCGCTGGCGCGACCGGATGCTTGCGCGCATGGCGGCGAATCCGGGCCTGCGCGACGCGGATTCGGACTACAAGGAGACGCGGCCGCAGATGCGGGTCGACATCGACTTCGAGCGCGCGGCGGACCTCGGCGTTTCGACCGGAACGATCGGCAGCACGCTCGAGACGATGATGGGCTCGCGGCAGGTGACGACCTTCGTGGAGGACGGCGAGGAATACGACGTCGTGCTCCAGGCGCAACGCGCCGACCGCTCCGCGCCGGCCAACCTCGAGAATCTCTACGTGCGCTCGGGCAGGAGCGGCGAGCTGGTGCCGCTGTCGTCGCTGGTGACGCTGACCGA
>DATMEC010000259.1:0-11518 GCA_035557125.1 Steroidobacteraceae bacterium | reverse complement strand
GGAGCCCTTCAAGGTTCCCGTGGGCTACCAGCCCAAGAAGCGCGGCAAGAAGATGGTCTACTGCAAGAAGGCCATGGAAAGCGGTACCCGCTTCTCGCAGGAAAAATGCTACAGCGAGGAACAGCTCCGCGCGCAGGAAGCGGAGCGCGACCAGGAACAGGCAAGCTTCGACCAAAGCCGCAAGGTTTGCGCCAACGTGGAGTCCTGCGGCGCGAACTGAACGCGGGGGGAGGGGGGTGCCGTGCTAAGACCACTCGGAGCCCTGATCATCTCGCTTGCCGCGAGCGCGGCGCTCGGCCTGCCGTTGGCCGACGACACGCCGGCCGCCGATGCGAAGAAGCTGCCGGCGGTGGCCGAGGCCGCGGCGGACCAAGACCAAATACCGCTCGCGATTCGGCTGCCCCCGGGCTTCAAGGTCAAGAAGCGCGGCAAGTTCACGCTTTACTGCAAGACGGACACCCCGCTCGGCACCCGCTTCAAGTCCGAGACGTGCTACGACGAGCCGAACATGCGCGCTTACATGCTCGCCCTGCTGGAAAACAAAGTGGACGTTGACCGGGTCCGCAACATCTGCTCGAATCCCTGCGTCTGCGGACAGCCGGAGACGTGTTGATGAGCCGGAGTGGTGGCATGGCAAAAGCATTGATCCTCGGCCTACTCATGCTCGCGGCAATGCCGGCATGTGCCCAGGAGCCCGCAGTCGCCGACGACACGCCGGCCGCGGACCCGGGCGGCGACAATGTCGAAGGCACCGCCGAGTCCATCGCGGCCAAGCCGGGCGACGAGGCGTTCAAGCCGCCCCCGGGATTCAAGACCAAGAAACGCGGCGAGATCGTCCTCTACTGCATGAAAGACTCCACGGTCGGCACGCGCTTCAAGACCGAGAAGTGCTACGACGAGGATCAGATGCGGGAGTACCTGCTCGCGCTCGAGATCCAGAAGCGCGACATCGACCGCATTCGCAGCACCTGCTCGAGCTCGGCCGTATGCGCGCCGCAGTAGCGGAGTACTGCCGGCGGCTGTGACCGGGCGCAACCCCGGGCCAGCCGGTTTGTAAACCCGACTGCCGCCGCCTATAATTCGCGCCCCTGTTGCGGGGTGGAGCAGTCTGGCAGCTCGTCGGGCTCATAACCCGAAGGTCGCAGGTTCAAATCCTGCCCCCGCTACCAATCTTAAAAGGCCTCGGCGTGTGAACGCCGGGGCCTTCTCATTTGGCTGGTGTCTCGATCGATTCGCGGACGGAGGACCAGCCCCGGCCGGGTGAACCAGTGCCTGTACGACACGTAAGTCTTGGAAGGTGTGACCTCCGATAGTCACGCCAGATACCTCAAAGCGTGACCTCGTGAACACGTGCCCGAACGCAACGTTCGCGACTGCGGTCCCCAGGCCAAGGCCAAGCGAACCCCCGCTGCCGAGTCCATCAAAACGCCGGCCTGGCGCTTGGGGTCCTTGTTGTCCGGGCGCTGATCCGCTGAATCTTGCCTGAGGCGGTGCGCCTTGACTTCTGTCGTGACTGGCGCACCCTAATTCAACTATCAGAAGCCGCGGGCCTCCCCAGAGAAGCCTGCCACGACATTCGGCCGATAGTCAGTCAAGCCTGATACCTCGAACTTTCGCCACCGTTGCCTGCGCCACCGTCCGGGATCGGGACATGCGCAGGGCCACCAAGGAGACGAACATGCGTGAAATTCAATGTTCAATTCTTCGGCCAGCAATCCTGACCTGCATGTCGGTTGCGGGCCTGGCTGTCAATTCGACCGCGAATGCGGAGTGCACGGACACGAATACATGTCTTGGCGTCGGCGCACTTCAATCAAACACGACTGGAATACACAACAGCGCATTCGGACATGAGGCTCTCGCCGACAACACTGATGGCGACAACAATACAGCCACCGGTTCCGCGGCGCTCCGGTCCAATTCTGCGGGCCGCGAAAACACGGCCTCCGGGTCTTTCGCGCTGTTCCTGAATACGACGGGAAGCTTCAACAGTGCATTCGGAGTCCAGGCGCTCAACAGCAATACGTCCGGCCACTCGAACACGGCCTTCGGCGTAGCGGCGCTTGGTTCTCACGTTTCGGGCCAGCAGAACGTCGCCGTCGGTCGACTGGCACTGTTCTTCAACGAATCAGGCGTTGGCAGCACCGCTGTCGGTGCCCAGGCGGCCGTCAACTCCACGGGGGATCGCAACACTGCACTCGGCTCTAGCGCGCTCGCTGGCGTTACGACGGGGCAGTTGAACACGGCCACGGGAAGTGAAGCCATGCGGAGATTCAACGGAAACGAGAATACCGCCAACGGGTACGAAGCACTCAGCGGATTGGGTGGAGGCAACCAGAATACGGCAATCGGTGCGTACGCGCTTCATGGTTTCATATTCAACCAGAGCGAAGACGAGCACAGGAATTCCGGCTCGTTCAACACGGCAACCGGCGCACACGCACTCGAACGAGTCGATACAGGCAGCAGCAATACCGCCACCGGCGTGAATGCACTGGCCAGGAATACTGACGGCTTCTACAACACGGCCAATGGCACGGGCGCGCTCAAGAACGGCACGACGGGCTATCGCAATGTTGCCCTTGGCTACCAGGCGGGTTTCCTGATTACTACGGGTAGCGACAACATCGTCATCGGCGCCGGCAACCGGGGAAACGCGACGGAGAATGGCGTCATCAGGATTGGTGTCGCCGCAAACCAGAAGAAGGCCTACATGGCTGGCATTCGGGGCGTCAAGACCGGATTGGCTGCGGCGACGGCGGTGTTCATCGACGCGAACGGTCAGCTCGGCACGATCAAGTCTTCCCGCGAAGCCAAGGAGAATATCCGGCCCATAGGCGCGGTCAGCGAGCGTCTGTTGGCCCTTCGCCCGGTCACGTTCCAGTACAAGGAATCGGATGATGACGGCGGCAAGCCCGTGCAGTTTGGACTGGTCGCCGAGGAAGTGGCAGACACATTCCCGGAACTCGTCGTCTACGACGGGAACGGCAAGCCTGAAACCGTCAGCTACCACTTGCTGTCAACCTTGCTGTTGAACGAGTTCCAGGAGGAACGCCGGATCACCCAGGCCCAGGCGTTGCGCATCGAGCAACAGTCAGCGGAGTTGGCGCATCTCAAGCGGCAATTCGCCGAGATGGCGGATACGATTGAGAGACTGAAAGACGCGCGGATGGTCGCCGTCACAAAGTAAGGAGCCCGACTTGGAGCAACCGGACGTTCATCCTCCGCACGCCCGGCATGGCGGCCTGCCACGTTGGCTGGAGCTCGTCATTGCCGTCACCGCGCTCATCACGTCGATCAGTTCCATCGCGATCGCGGTGCATCACGGCAAGATCATGGAAAGGCTAGTCCAGGCCAATTCGTTGCCGTACATGCAGGGCGGCTTCAGCGACGCGACGCCCGATGGCACGCGCGAGCTGTCGCTCGACGTCTTCAACCGCGGGGTCGGACCGGCCCACCAGCAGAGCCTGCGCGTCGCGGTGGATGGCCGCTACGTCAGATCATTGGACGAGCTGATCCGGACGTCGCTGCCACCGGAACAGGCGGCGGAGGCTGAACGCATCTTCGAGGGCAAGACGCTGCAGAATCGCGTGCAGAAGCGGTTCGTCCCCGGCGGCCAGCAGCAGTTCGTATTCCGGATCGCGAGGACGCCCGAGAATGAGCACTTCTGGAAGCTCCTGGAGGCCGCTCAGAGCAGGTGGGATGTCGAATTCTGCTACTGCTCGGTCTTCGAGGAATGCTGGAAGGTCCCCGGAAAGTGGCAAGAGCCCGCGCTGGTTCAGTCGTGCCCGCGGGACGAGAAGCACGAATTCCTGCCTTGACGTGGTCAGCGGTGCCCAGGCAGGTTTCCGGAATGCTATAAAAAAACCCCGGCGCGGCGCCGGGGTTTCGGTTGTTCAACCCATCCGGATCGAGGTCAGGCGTTGCGCCGCCTTGCGAGCAAGAGGCTGCCGAGACCGAGCAGGACCAGGAGCCCGGTCGCGCCGCCACCGCCACCGCCACCGCCGCCACCTCCGCCGTCGTCGGCGCGCGTCGTGGTGGTGAAGGTTGCCGCGAAGCCGCCAACCGTCAGGGTCGACGTCTTGTCCGTCTGGAACGCGTCGGACGACGTGTGCCGCACGCACACCGTCTGGCCACTTTCGATCTCGGCCGGGTCACCCGTGAACGTGTCAGTGCAGTCGATCGAATAAGTGCCCTGGATGATGCTGATGTGCGCGGGAACCTCGATGCCCTCGATCGTCACCGTGTTCGAGGTCGCGCCCGAGCCCGGCGCACGATCCGTCAGTGTGGTGAACGAAAACGGGTTCGGGGTCGTGTCGCAGGTCCGGCGCGTGAAAATTGCAGATGCGGTTTCACCGCTGACAGTGACCTCGAGCTCATGCGCCGCGCAGTCGGTGATGCCGTTCTCGATGGAGATGAGGTACTCGTTGTTGAGCAGGTCGCCGACTGTGATATACGCGTCCTCGATGTCGGCCGCGTCCGGAGCGGGGAAGAATGCCCCGCCGGTCTCCAGGCCGAGGTCCGTCAGCGCCGCCAAACGGCCCGGACCCGAGAATTCGCCAATGCCGATGGTGAAGATCGGAATGCTGTCCGCGTTCGCCTGGGCGATCACGTCTTCGACGCTTGCCGTCGCATCGCTGTTGCTGCCGTCACCGATCAGGATAACGGCTTTCGGGCCCGAGGGCAGGGCGCTCGGCGGCGTGCCCAGGTGCTCCAGCGCCACGAGGAGCGCGTCCGCCATGTTGGTCCCGTTGCCAGGATAGTCCGAGTTCACGCCGGTGTTCAGTGCGATGTCATTCGGCCCGCCGTCGTCAATCTCCGTAAAGGATGTGACGACCGAGGCGCCGGCGTCGGCGTTGAACTTGACTATGGCTGCGTGGTCGCCGGCGACCATCTCGGCGATGAAACCGTTGACTGCGGCTTCCATTTCGTCGCGAAACTGGTTCACGACGCTCGCGCTGTAGTCCATTACGAACACCACCGACACGCGCTGAGTCGGATCCAGCGACGGCGGCAGCGTCACGTCACCACTCGCGATGGTGAGCGGCTCGCCGTCGAGCAGGATGGTGAAGTCGCCTTCATCCAGGCTCGGAACCGGAACGCCGCCGTCCGTGACCTTGACGAACGCCTGGATCGGCTCGCTCGCCGGGCGCCCCTCGACCCGCAGCTCCACGACCACCTGAGCCTGCACGGGCGCAGCGAAAGTCGCGAAGAGCACGAGCAAGACAGCCGGAAGACCCGCGAAACCGAAAATCCGGCGCGCGGAACGTCGAGAATGAGAGTTCATATTGTTCCTGTGGTAAAGACCCCTAGACATATATTCTAGCCGCCTGGATTCCGGGCATATTCATGTCGGCTCGAATCCGTGAAGGAGATCACAGGTCGGGGTCGAGGGGCCTGCAAATGACCATGTTGCCTTCCCTGGCCGACATCCGTGCGGCCCGCAGTCGCCTGGCCGGGATCGCCTGGCGCACGCCGCTCGTGCGCCTGGACCTGCCGCATTCACCCGGCGAGGTCTGGCTCAAGCTCGAAAACCTCCAGCCCATCGGTTCCTTCAAGATTCGCGGGGCAGCCAACGCGATGGCTGCACTGCCGCGGTCACGTCTTTCCCGCGGCGTGCTCACAGCGTCGGCCGGCAACATGGCGCAGGGTGTCGCCTGGTGCGCGCGCAGCCGGGGCATTTCCTGCACCGTGGTCGCGCCTGACACGGCGCCCGCGGCCAAGCTGGCCGCGATCGCGCGCCTCGGCGCGCGCATCATCCAGGAACCCTTTGAACGCTGGTGGCAAACCTTCCAGGACCGGAGCTACCCCAGTGTCGACGCCACGTTCATTCATGCGTTCGACGACCTGCAGGTCATGGCCGGCAACGGGACCATCGGCCTCGAGATACTTGAAGACCTGCCGGACGTCGATGCCGTGGTGATTCCGTGGGGTGGCGGCGGGCTTGCAAGCGGCATCGGGGTGGCCATTCGCGCGCTGGCGCCCGCCTGTCGGGTTTACGCTGCGGAGGCGGAAACGGGCGCTCCATTGGCTGCGGCCCTTGCCGCCGGCGAACCGACGACCGTCGACTATCGGCCGTCCTTCGTCGACGGCATCGGCAGCCGGACGGTATTCCCGGCGATGCTGGAGCGGGCACAGGCGATGCTCGACGGCTCGCTCGTATCATCGATCTACGAGATTGCCGGTGCCACACGAGTCGTCGCCGAGCGCGCTCGCGTCATCGCCGAAGGCGCGGGTGCTTGCGGCGTCGCAGCCGCGCTCGCGGGCCGGGCCGGCCGCGGCAAGGTCGTGTGCGTGGTCTCCGGCGGCAACATCGACGCGGACAGGCTCGTTGCAATCCTGGGCGGGCGGTTGCCATCATGACCATGGCGCCGATGTCGGCGGCTGGAGGGACTGACATGACAGCGTGGATGACTCGCTGCTTCCCCGGTGCGCTCCTGTGTGCAGTTCTCGCGGCCTGCTCGACCAACCCGGTCACCGGCAAGAAGGACCTCGTGCTGGTCGGCAAGGGCACGGAGCTCTCGATCGGCCAACAGCAGTACGCGCCGATGCGGCAGTCCGAGGGTGGCGACTACGCGATGGATCCGGCGCTCACCGCCTACGTGCAGCGGGTCGGCAACCGGCTGGCCGCGGTGAGCGACCGCAAGCTGCCGTACGAGTTCGTCGTGCTGAACAACACGATACCCAACGCCTGGGCCTTGCCCGGCGGCAAGATTGCGGTGAATCGCGGCCTGCTGGTGGAGCTGAAATCAGAGGCGGAACTCGCAGCGGTGCTCGGTCACGAAATCGTCCACGCCGCCGCCCGGCATTCTGCGCAGCAGATGAGCCGGGGCATGCTGGCGCAGGGCGGGTTGCTCGCGGCGCAGGTTGCGGCGAGCGACAGCGACTATGGCGGCCTGTACATGGCAGGTGCGGGACTTGCGGCACAGCTCACCCTGCAGAAGTACGGACGCGATGCCGAGCTCGAGGCGGATCGCTACGGCATCGAGTACATGAAGCGCGCGGGCTACGACCCGCAGGGTGCCGTTTCGCTCCAGGAAACTTTCGTCCGCATGAGCGGCAACAAGCAAAGCAGCTGGTTCCAGGGGCTGTTCGCCAGCCATCCGCCCTCGCAGGAACGCCTGGATGCCAACCGCCGGCTTGCTGCGAAGCTGCCGCCCGGTGGCGAGATGGGGACGGACGCCTATGCGGGGGCGTTGGCCGCAACGATGAAGGCGAAGCCGGCCTACGATGCATACGACGCCGGGCGCAAGGCGCTCAAGGACAAGAACGCCGATCTCGCGCTGGCAAAGGCGAACGAGGCCATTCGCCTGCTGCCGGGCGAGGGCCATTTTCATGCGTTGCGCGGCGATGCCTTTCTGGTGAAGAAGCAGCTGCCCGCGGCGAGCGAGGCGTACACCGACGCGATCGCGCGCAACGACGGCTTCTTCTACTACTACCTGCAGCGCGGGCTCATCGCGGAGAAGGGGAAGCAGGACGGCCGCGCGCAACAGGACCTGGAAACGAGCGTGAAGCTGCTGCCGACGGGAGCCGCGTATTACGCACTCGGCAACATCGCCTCGCGCGCGCGCAACGCCGACTCGGCCCGGCAGTACTACGCCAGGGCTGCTGGCTCGGAAGGCGAGATCGGGCAGGCTGCCAGCCTCGAGTTGATGCGCCTCGAGCTGCCGCAGAACCCGGGCAAGTACATCCGTACCCAGGCCGGGCTCGATGGCCGCGGCATGCTCGTCGTCGCCGTCGGCAATCCGACGCGCTTGCCGGTCACGGGGCTTTCAATCGCGGTCCAGTACGTCGATGCGCAGGGACGCATGCGCGAGATGCGGCGCGACTATCCCGGTACGCTGGGCGCTGGACAGCAAGCCCAGGTAGCGACAGGTCTCGGCCCGTTTCAGAATGCCGAACAATTCAAGGTGGCGCTGACGTCGGCTCGGATCGCGGAGTGAAACGAATGCGCCCGCCCGGAGGGCGAACCTCCGGGCGGGCGCGATGCCGCGACTGCGGCTTACCGCAGCGACAGGACGAGCTCGCCGTCCTCGACCGGGATGCGCTTGCCGGGGTCGCGTTCCATACGCACGACTTTCTGCGCGCCGTCGAGCTCATACGTCACGTCGAAGCCGGCCTGCTCGGATCTCGTGTCGAACACGACGACGCATTCCGCGCTGGCATCGGCCTCGCCCGCCTTGCCTGCCTCGCCTGGCTTTGCCGCGGGTGCAGGCTCGGGTTTCCCGGCCTGTGCAGGTGCAGGTGCAGGCGCCGGTGTCGGCGCAGACGCAGCTGCAGCGTCCGCCGTCATCGTGGCCTGGGCGAGCGCAGCTTCATCGCCGCACACCTGCCGCGGCGTACGCGTCGTGTCGAATGCCGGTTCGACCGCCACGACCGTCGCGTACTTCTGCAGCGGGTTGTAGCCGCTGCCTGCGAGAATTGAACCGGCCGCCGCGAGCACGACGCCACCGACGATGATCCCTGCCAATACTGTGTTGTTCATTCTGGTCTCCTTGGACGGCCCTTCATCTGCCGCATGCTCCACAAATAACCGTGCTTTGCCGCGGACGTTAGCCGGCCGCGTCGCGCAACGGCGACGTCGGCACGCCACCTACGCGGCGGGCTCGATGGCCGGCGGCCGCCTGGGCTAGAGTGACGACATGCGCGCGAGACTCATCGGGATGGCGCTCATGGCCGTGCTGGCCTGCAGCACGGATGCACGCGCTGCCGACGCGGTCCTGGATGAAGCTGCCGCGGGCCGCTTTGCGCAACTCGCACTCGCCTGCGTCCACCGCGAATATCCGAACAAGATCGCGCACGTGCTCGGCGGCGACGCGGACGTGCAGCCGCCGCGCAGCCTGACGCCCGTTTTCTATGGTTGCTACGACTGGCACTCGTCCGTGCACGGCCACTGGCTGCTCGCGCGGCTCGCCCGGGAATTTCCGGCGGCGCCGTTTGCCCTACCCGCGCGGGCTGCGCTCGCCGCCAGCTTTACCGAAGAGAAGGTCGCCGCGGAACTCGCGTATCTGCAGGACGCGGGACGCGCATCCTTCGAGCGTCCGTACGGGCTCGCCTGGCTTCTGCAACTGACCGCGGAACTTCGCGACTGGGACGATGCCGACGCGCGCCGTTGGGCCGCTGTGCTCGCGCCGCTCGAAGCCGGGGCCGCGAACCGCATCCGCACCTGGTTGCCCAAGCTTCACTATCCGATCCGCGTGGGTGAACACTCGCAGACGGCATTCGCGTTCGGGCTCGTCCGGGACTGGTCGGTCGTCGCGGGCGACGCGGCGATGCGTACGCTGATCGACGAGCGCAGCCTTCGCTATTACTCCGGGGACGTGGACTGCCCGCTGGCGTACGAGCCTTCGGGCGAGGACTTCCTGTCGCCTTGCCTCGCCGAGGCGGACTTGATGCGGCGGGTCCTGGAGCCGGCCGCTTACGCCAGCTGGCTCACGCGCTTCCTGCCGGTCATCCCGAAAACGGCCGGCGATGCATGGCTTGCGCCCGGCGTCGTCACGGATCGCAAGGACCCCAAGCTCGCACACCTCGACGGGCTCAACCTGAGCCGCGCCTGGATGCTGCGCGGCATGGCATCAGGCCTGCCGGCGGGAGATCCGCGGTGTGCCGCACTCGATGCCGCGGCCGCGCGCCATGCCGATGCCGCATTGCCTGCGGTCACTGGCGAGCACTACGAAGGTGGCCACTGGCTCGGCAGCTTTGCGGTCTACCTGTTGAGCGGCAGAGGCCTCCCGGCCGGTCAGCGGGCCGGCACTTGCAGGTAGTCGACGGCCACGTGTAACAGGCTGCGAAGCCCGAACTGCATTCCAGCCTCGTCGACGTAGAAGAGGTCCGAATGGTTGTCGGGAGCCGCGGCGGCATCCTGCGATGCCGGCGTGACACCGACCCACCAGTAGACGCTCGGCACGGCGCGCGCAATCAGCGCGTAGTCTTCCGCGACCGTGAGCAGGCTGCTCTCCAGCACGGCGTCCGGGCCGAACGCGCGCCCGAGCGATGCAGTCACCGTCCGGGTGAGCTCCGGCTCGTTGACGAGGACCGGGTTGGGTGCCGGCATCATCTTGAGAACCGCGGTTGCGCCGTGAGCGGCCGCGACGTTGGTCGCGATCGCGCCGAGCCGCTCGATCACCCGGCTGCGGTCGTCAGCACTGAAGGTGCGGATCGTCCCGAGTAGCTCGACCTGCCCGGGAATGATGTTGTGACGCACGCCGCCGTTGATCGCCCCGACAGTGACCACCGCGGGCGCCGCGGTGAGGTCGAGGTCCCGGCTGACGATGGTCTGTGCTGCGACCACGATGCTCGACGCCGCGACGATCGGGTCGACGCCGGACCAGGGCCGCGAGCCATGCGTCTGCTTGCCCGTGACCACGATGTTGAAGAAGTCCGACCCGGCCATCAGAGGGCCCGGCCGCAGGGCGATGGTGCCGGTCTGCAGCCATGAGCCGACGTGCAGGGCGAAGGCGGCCTCCGGCTTCGCGATCTCGAGCAAACCTTCGTCGAGCATCATCGGTGCGCCGCCGCGCTCGCCCTCCGGAACGCCTTCCTCCGCTGGCTGGAACACGAGCAGCACTTTGCCGGGCAGGCGGTCGCGCATGCCGACGAGAATCTCCGCGGCGCCCATCAGCATTGCGGTGTGCGCATCGTGCCCGCAGGCGTGCATGACACCCGACGGGCGGCCGCGAAACTCGGCGGTCTCGACGGACTTGAATGGAACGTCGGTCCGTTCCGTGACGGGGAGGGCGTCCATGTCGGCGCGCAGGAGGATCGTGGGTCCCGGCTGCTTGCCTTCGATGACCGCGACGACGCCGGTGTGTGCCATGCCGGTCTTCACGTCGAGCCCGAGGGACTTCAAATGCGCGGCAACCTTGGCGGACGTGCGGAACTCGCGGTTGGCAAGCTCCGGATGGCGGTGGAAGTCGCGGCGCCAATCGATGACCCGCGAATTCAGTGACGCCGCCGCCGCGTCGAGCTCGGCGCCAGTGATCTCCGCAGGGGCGGTGGCCGGACCGATCGAGCAAACGAGTGCCAGGCACCAGGCAGATTTCATGCGTCCTCCGAGGGTTCGGGCGAGTCTAGCGCAGCCGGCGAGAATCATCGGCCCACGACATGCAGGTTGAGCGCGGCCTGTGGCCTGCGGTATCATCCGCGCCGGCCGGGGGCTGGGCGAAAGCCACCGCGGTTCGGGCAGCGAGGCCCGGTCGTGGTCCCCTGGAACCGAATGGTCGATCGGAAGGCCCCCTCGCGGGGCTTTTTTGTTGCCGATCGGGTCGCCGGAAATGGGCCTCGTGCCCATTTTTTGTTTCCGGGGCGGGCGGAGGCCGGATGAAGGACAAGTTGTTCGGCCTGCTGGAGCCCGTGGTTGCAGCGCTCGGTTATGAGCTGCTCGAGGTCGAGTGGAGTTCGGCCGGGCGCCACTCGCTGGTGCGGGCCTACATCGACCGCCCGGACGGCGGCGGGATCGGGCTCGACGACTGCGAGCGGGCGAGCCGCTCGATCGGGGCAGTCCTCGACGCCGAGGACC
>DATMEC010000258.1:0-2083 GCA_035557125.1 Steroidobacteraceae bacterium | reverse complement strand
GCGCACGCGCGCGTCGCCGGTCAGCACGGCGCCGATCTCGCGAGCCGGCCCGGTGACGACGTTGAACACGCCTGCAGGGATGCCGGCGCGCGCGGTGAGCTCGGCCAGCGCGAGCGCCGAGAAGGGCGTCTGCGTCGCCGGCTTGCACACGACCGTGCAGCCGGCCGCGAGCGCGGGCGCGACCTTGCGCGTAATCATCGCCGCCGGGAAGTTCCAGGGCGTGATTGCCGCGACCACGCCGACCGGCTGGCGCAGCACGAGAATGCGCTTGTCCGGCTGGTGGCCGGGGATCACGTCACCGTAGACGCGCTTCGCTTCCTCGGCGAACCACTCGACGAAGGCGGCCGCGTAGGCAATTTCGCCCTTCGACTCGGCGAGCGGCTTGCCCTGCTCTGCGGTCATGAGCCGCGCGAGGTCGGCCGCGTTCAATTGGATGAGGTCGTGCCAGCGACGCAGCAGGATGGCCCGTTCCTTCGCGGTCTTGGCGGCCCACGGCGGAAATGCCGCGTGCGCCGCCGCGACGGCCTTTTCCGTCGCTGTCGCGTCGAAGGCGGGCACGGCGCCGAGCTCGCCGCCGGTCGCCGGATTGCGGACGGGCAATGTCGCGCCGCCCGGGCCGTCGAGCCAGGCGCCGTTCACGTAGCATTGCTGCTTCAGGAGGCCCGGATCCTCGAGCCGGAGCAGGCCTGCGGTAGCGAGGCGGCTGTCGTCCTTGGCGCGCATCAGGAGCCCTTCACGACGCGCTGGTCGATCGCGCCGAAGATGGAGCGGCCGGCGGCGTCCCGCATCTCGATGCGCACGCGGTCGCCAAAGGAAAGGAACGGAGTCATCGGCCTGCCCTGGTCCAGGGTTTCAAGCATGCGCCGCTCGGCAAGGCAGGTCGAGCCTGAGCCGCGGTCGCGGTTCGACACGGTTCCGGATCCGACGATGCTGCCGGCGCCGAGCCGGCGCGTCTTCGTCGCGTGCGCGATCAGCTGGCCGAAGTCGAAGGTCATGTCGACGCCGGCGTTGGGCTGCCCGAACGGCCCGCCGTTCAACTCGACGACCAGCGGCAGGTGCAGGCGCGCGTCGCGCCAGGCTTTGCCGAGCTCGTCCGGCGTCACCGCGACCGGGGAGAAGGCTGTCGCCGGCTTCGACTGGTAGAAGCCGAATCCTTTCTCGAGCTCCGCCGGAATGAGGTGCCGCAGCGACCAGTCGTTTGCGAGCATCACGAGCTGTATGTGCTCGCGCGCGGCGGCGGGCGATGTCCCCATCGGCACGTCGTCTGTGATCACCGCGACTTCGCCCTCGAGGTCGATGCCCCAGCTTTCGCTGCCAAACGGCGCGTCGGCCGTCGGCGGCAGGAAATCGTCGGAACCGCCCTGGTAGACGAGGGGATCGGTCCAGAAGGATTCGGGCATCTTCGCCCCGCGCGCCTTGCGCACCAGCTCGACGTGGTTGACGTAGGCGCTGCCGTCCACCCAGTGGAACGCGCGCGGCAGCGGCGAGGCGGCGTCATTTGCATCGAAGGGGATGCCGCCCGCGCGCCCGGCTTCCAGCGATTCCGCCAGCGATTCCAGCGCGGGCTTCGCCTGCGCCCAGTCGTCGAGCGCCGCCTGCAGCGTTGGCGCGATGCCGGTCGCCGGCACGGCGAGCGCGAGGTCGCGGCTCACGACGACGAGCCGGCCGTCGCGGCCGCCCTTGAGGGACGCCAGCTTCACTACTTTCCGCCCTTCCAGCTGTCGACGTAGCCCTTCCACTCGACGTTCGCCGCGGCGGCAGATACCTCGAGCGCGTCGCGCGCGTCCACCATCACCGCGTACTCGTCGGTCGCGGGCTTCGACTGCACCAGCATCCGCGACAGCGCCTTCGGGTGCGGACCGTGCGTGAAGCCGCCCGGGTGCAGGGTCACCATGCCAGGATGGATGTTGTCGCGGCTGAAGAAGTCGCCCGCGTGGTAGAAGATGACCTCGTCGTAGTCGTCGTTGTTGTGGAAGAACGGGATCTTGATCGCGCCCGGGTCGGTCTCGAACGGCCGCGGCACGAAGGTGCAGACGACGAAGCGGCTGCCGACGAAGGTCGTGTGCGCCGACGGCGGCAGGTG
>DATMEC010000257.1:0-5006 GCA_035557125.1 Steroidobacteraceae bacterium | reverse complement strand
CTGCACGTCGGAGGACATCAACAACCTCGCCTACGCGCTGATGCTTTCCGAGGCGCGGGAGCGCGTCCTGCTGCCCGCGATCGCCGGGGTCACGGCGCACCTGGCCGGGCTGGCGGTCCGCCATGCGTCGCTCGCGATGCTCTCGCGGACGCACGGCCAGGCTGCGTCGCCGACGACCCTCGGCAAGGAAGCGGCCAACTTCGCGGTACGGCTCACGCGTGCGGCGGACTCGTTCCGCGCCGTCGAGATCCTGGGGAAGTTCAACGGCGCGGTCGGCTGCTTCAACGCGCACGTCGCCGCCGACCCGTCGCACGACTGGCGGGCCGAGTCACGCCGGCTCATCGCGGGACTCGGCCTCGCCGCGAACGAGCACACGACGCAAATCGAGCCGCACGACTGGATCGCGGCCTACTGCGACGCGCTCGCGCGGGCGAACACGATACTCGTCGACTTGTGCCGCGACGCCTGGGGCTACGTGTCGCTGGGGTACTTCGCGCAGAAGGCGGTTGCCGGCGAGGTCGGCTCGTCCACCATGCCGCACAAGGTGAACCCGATTGCCTTCGAGAACGCCGAGGGCAACGCAGGGATCGCCAACGCCATGCTGCGACACTTCTCCACGACGCTGCCGGTATCGCGTTGGCAGCGCGACCTGACCGACTCGACGGTCCTGCGCAACCTTGGCGTGGCGTTCGGGCACGCGCTCCTCGCCTGGCGCTCGGCGCTCGCGGGCCTCGCGCGCGTCGAGCCGGATGCCGCGCGCATCGCAGCGGATCTCGACGCGCACTGGGAAGTGCTGGCGGAGGCGATCCAGACCGTGCTGCGCGCGCATGGCGTCGCCGGCGGCTACGAGAAGCTTAAGGCGTTCACGCGTGGCCGCGGTGTCGGGGCAGCGGAGCTGCGCGACTTCGTCGCGACGCTCGGCCTGCCGGATCCCGCCCGCGAGCGGCTCGAGAAGCTGACGCCCGGGTCATACACGGGCCTCGCCGAGGCACTTGCGCGCGGGACCTGAGGCGGCCGCGTGGCAGGGCCGCAGATAGAATGCGTGCTGGCCGACTGGGACGCCGACCGCCCCGCACTCGAGCGGATCCGCCGTGCCGTATTCGTCGAAGGGCAGCAAATAGGCGAAAAAGACGAATGGGACGACGAGGATGCGGGAAGCGTTCACGTCCTCGCCCGCCTGAACCGTGACCCAGTTGGCACCGGGCGACTGAATCCCGCCGGTAAGATCGGTCGCATCGCGGTATACGCCGGGCTGCGCGGACGAGGCGTCGGCACGCAGATCCTGCTCCGGCTTCTCGAAGAGGCCCGCCGCCACGGCATCCGCGAACCGTACCTGCACGCGCAAGTGCAGGCCGTGCCTTTCTACGAGAAGTTCGGGTTCTCGCGTGAAGGTGATGAATTCGACGAGGCAGGCATTCCGCACGTGAGGATGTCGCTCGTCCTGGAGTGACAACCGTGCAGACGCAGCGACAGAGCGTGACCGGCACGCGCTCGATCATCGCGACGCTGGAAGAGGCTCGAAGCGCGACGCAGCAGGTCGCGTTCGCGGCGCGCCGCCTACTCACCATGTACACGCAGAACCTCGAGCCGTCCGTCTACGACCAGCCGCAGTTCCTCGAGACCGTCAAGAAGCTCGTGCTCGCGAAGAGCTACGCCAAAGTGCGCGTGCTCCTCGCCGATCCCTCGCGCGTCGTCTACGAGGGCAGCAAGTTCGTGCACCTCGCCCGCCGGATCACCAGCCACATTGAGATCCGCCGCGTGAAGTCGGACTCGCGCGACAACCAGTCGGCCTTCCTGATCGCCGACGACCGCGCGCTTGTCTATCGCCTCCAGGCCTCGCGCTGGGAAGGCATCGTCGAGATGAACGATCCCGTCGTCGCGCGGCGCTACCTCAACTACTTCGACGAGATCTGGATCGCCAGCGAGCCGGAAGCCGAGACCCGCCAGCAGCACCTCTGATCGAAGGGGACGCGCACCTTCAGCGATGTGCGTGCGCTTCATCGGAGGTCTGGTTCCGCTGATGGTGCGCGTCCCCTCCGTGCCTGCCGCCACCGCCGTATAATCGTCCGATGTCCTTGAAGTTCGACCTGACCGTCGCGGCGATCGCCGAGGATGACGGCCGTTTCCTGATGGTGCAGGAGCGCGCGGCACGGCGCGTCGTGCTGAACCAGCCCGCAGGGCACGTGGAGCCCGGTGAATCGCTCTTCGACGCCGTCGTGCGCGAGGCCCGCGAGGAAACCGGCCGCGAGTTCCGCCCGGAATCGGTGACGGGCCTCTACCTCTGGCAGGGCCCGGCCGGCCGCACGGTGCTGCGCGTGGCATTCGCGGGCAGCGTGGGCGAGCGGATCGCCGGTGCGACGCTCGACCGCGCCATCATCCGCACGCTCTGGCTCGACCGTCGCGAAATCGAGGCGCGCGCGCGGGAGCACAGGAGCCCGCTGGTGATGGCCTCAATCGACGACTACCTGCGCGGCTCGCGCCATTCGCTGGAGCTGCTCCGCCAGCTGCCGCTCGAAGGCATCGAAGCCCGCAAGGCGGCGGGCTGATCCCGTGGCGCACGTCATCGTAGGACTCTCGGGCGGCGTCGACTCGGCGGTCTCGGCAGCGCTGCTCCTGGACTCCGGGCATCGCGTCGAGGGCCTGTTCATGTCGAACTGGGACGACGACGATGCCTACTGCACGTCGGCGGCCGACTTCCAGGATGCACGCCGCGTATGTGCGGAACTCGGCATTCCCCTGCACCGCGCAAGCTTCGAGCCAGAGTACCGCGAGCGCGTGTTTGCGCATTTCCTTGCGGAGCTGGAAGCCGGTCGCACGCCGAACCCGGACGTCCTTTGCAACCGCGAGGTGAAGTTCGGCGTGGGCCTCGAGTACGCGAGGCGGCTCGGCGCGGAGCGCTTTGCGACCGGCCACTACGCGCGCATTGGCACCGGCGGCAAGCTCTTGCGCGGCGTAGACGGGGACAAGGACCAGAGTTATTTCCTGCACGCGCTGCATGCTCGGCAACTCGCGGACTGCGTGTTCCCCGTGGGCGCCCTGCGCAAGGCCGAGGTGCGGAGGATTGCCCGCGAGCGCGGGCTGCCGGTCGCGGACAAGCGCGACTCAACCGGGATCTGCTTCATCGGCGAGCGCCCGTTCGGCGAGTTCGTCGGCCGCTGGCTACCGGGTCGCGCGGGGCCGATCGAGAGCGACCAGGGCGTCGTGGTCGGCCGTCACCGGGGCCTCGAGCGCTACACGATCGGCCAGCGCAGCGGCCTCGGCATCGGCGGCCGTGCGGACGCCGGCGCCGCGCCCTGGTTCGTGGCCGCCAAGCACCTCGCGCGCAACGTGCTCGTCGTGGTGCAGGGCGCCGATCATCCGGCCTTGCATTGCAAAGGCTTGCGCGCGGTCCAGCCGCATTGGATCTCGGGCCGCGCACCTGCTGCGGCATTCGCCTGCACGGCGAAGGTGCGCTATCGCCAGCCTGACGTTGCCTGCCGGGCCGCGCTCGTCGACGACGCGGTCGAAGTTCGCTTCGAGACGCCGGTTTCCGGCGTTGCGCCCGGCCAGTACGTCGTCTTCTACGACGGCGAGGAGTGCCTCGGTGGGGCCGCTATAATGGCGGCTCATCCGCTGGAGGACGTATGCACGACAGCTTCAAGGCCCGCCGCAAGCTCGAGGCCGGCGGAAGCAGCTACGAATACTACGCGCTCGACGCCATCGCCGAGCCGAACGTCGGGCGTCTCCCCTACTCGCTGAAGATCCTGCTGGAGAACCTGCTGCGCCACGAGGATGGGCGTACCGTCACGCGTGACGACATCCTCGCTCTTGCGAAGGCCGATCCGCGCAAGCTCCCGCAGCGCGAGATCGCGTTCACGCCGGCGCGCGTGATCATGCAGGACTTCACCGGCGTGCCCGCCGTCGTCGACCTCGCCGCCATGCGCGACGCCATGGCGAAGCTCGGCGGCGATCCCCGCCGCATCAACCCGCTGATCCCAGCCGAGCTCGTGATCGATCACTCGGTCATGGTGGACCACTACGGTACGGCCGACGCGCTCAACCTGAACGCGCTGCTCGAGTTCCAGAGGAACCGCGAGCGCTACACCTTCCTGCGCTGGGGCCAGTCGGCCTTCGACAACTTCTCAGTGGTGCCGCCGGACACGGGCATCGTGCACCAGGTCAACCTCGAATACCTCGCCCGCGTCGTGTTTGCCGACGACACCGGCCTCGCCTACCCGGATACCGTCGTCGGCACGGACTCGCATACGACGATGATCAACGGCGTCGGCGTGCTCGGCTGGGGCGTCGGCGGCATCGAAGCCGAGGCCGCGATGCTCGGCCAGCCATCCACGATGCTCATCCCCGAGGTCATCGGGGTGAAGCTCATTGGACGCCTCGCGGAAGGCGCGACCGCGACCGACCTCGTGCTGACCGTGACCGAGATGCTGCGCAAGCGCGGCGTGGTCGAGAAGTTCGTCGAGTTCTTCGGCGACGGGCTCGCGCAACTGCCGCTCGCCGACCGCGCGACGATCGCCAACATGGCGCCCGAGTACGGCGCGACCTGCGGCATCTTTCCCGTCGACGAGGTGACGCTCGATTACCTGCGCCTCACCGGCCGTGCCGAGCCGCAGATCGACCTCGTGCGCGAGTACGCGAAGAAGCAGGGCCTGTGGCGGCACGACGGCGCGGCGGATGCCGCCTACACCGATGTACTGCAGCTCGACCTCGCCACGGTGCAGCCCTCGCTCGCGGGACCGAAGAGGCCGCAGGACCGGGTCGCGCTTGGCGACATGCAGGAGGCCTACCGCGAGGCGTTCGCGCGCGACCAGGACAAGTGGAAGTCAGCGGGCCCGGTCCGCGTCAAGGACGGCGCGGCCGAATTCGAACTGAAGGACGGCGCCGTCGTCATCGCCGCGATCACCTCGTGCACCAACACGTCGAACCCCGCCGTGATGATCGGCGCCGCGCTCGTAGCCCGCAACGCGCGCAGCCGCGGCCTGTCGGTGCAGCCGTGGGTCAAGACCTCG
>DATMEC010000256.1:0-37459 GCA_035557125.1 Steroidobacteraceae bacterium | reverse complement strand
CCGAGCGAGAGGCGGCCGAGCTGCTCGGCGTTCGCGCGCGTCGCCGCAAGCCCGAGGCCGATGGTGCGCCGGGCGGCCGCAAAGTCGGTGGACTGCAGGTTTTCGAGGTCCGGCTCGACCAGCACGTCGTTCAGCGACAGCAGCGCGCGCTGCCTGAGCGTCTCGCGCTGCATCATGATCGTGACCGCCTGGTTCGAGACCGCGAGCGCGGAGGTCAGCTCCTTGCGGCCGACCGGCTGGAAGCCGACGTCCACGGCGATGACGATGTCGACGCCCATGCCCTTGACCACGTCGACGGGCAGGTTCTCGACGATGCCGCCGTCCACCAGCAGGCGCCCGTCGACCTCGACGGGCGCGAACACGCCCGGCGCCGACATGCTCGCGCGCATCGCGGCGGTCAGGTCTCCGCCCGCGAGCACGATGCGCGCACCGGTTTCGAGGTCCGCGGCGACCGCGCGAAACGGCGTCGGCAACTCGTCGAAGTTCTCGACCGCGGCGACCGGCATCGTCTCGAGGCGCAGCGTCTGCGTCAGGCGCTGGCCCTGGATCAGGCCGCGCGGCACGCGGAAGCTGCCGCTCTGGATGCCGAGCGGAAAGCGCACCAGGAACTCGCGGTCGTCCTGCTTGCGGCGGAAATTGAGCGTGTGGCGCGCGGGCCGGTCGCGGAACGCGACGCCCCAGTCGATGCCGCGCATCAGCGTTTCGATCTCGTCGGCCGTCATCCCCGAGGCGTAGAGCCCGCCCACGACCGCTCCCATGCTCGTACCCGCGATGGCGTCGACCGGGATGCGCAGCTCCTCGAGAGCCTGCAGCACACCTACGTGGGCAAGCCCGCGCGCACCGCCGCCGGAAAGCACGAGCCCGATCCGCGGCCGGGCGGCCGCCACGGCTTCCGGCTCGGCCGCTACGACTTCCTGGCCGGCCGCCGCGGAAGCAACCGGCAGCCACGCCAGCAACAGGCAAAAAAGCGGGAAAAAGCGGAACGTCGGGGCGCTCATCGGGTCGAGGGGATGGTAGCACGGGCGCGGCAGGCGCTCCTTGCGCGATCCTATAATGTACCGGATGCATGCGACCGCAATGACATGCCGGAAGTTCGCGTTTGCTGCAATCCTGGTGGCGCTCCCCGCATCCGCCGTGGAACTCGACGAGGTGATCGTGACCGCGACGCGCAGTCCGGTCGCGCTAGTGTCCTACCCGGGCAGCGCGACGCGCATCGCGGCGGGCGCCACGGAGCTCGTCGGCGCGACGCATCCGTCCGAGCTCGTCAATCGTGCCGCGGGAGCGATGATCCAGCGCGGCAGCGGCCAGGAATCGCTCACGGCGCTGCGCTCGCCGGTGCTGACGGGCGCCGGCGCCTGCGGTGCGGTGCTCGTGCTCGAGGGCGGCATCCCGATCCGGCCTGTCGGCAGCTGCAACGTCAACGAGCTGTTCGAGGTGAACCTCGAGCAGGCGGCTGCGATCGAGGTCCTGCGCGGGCCGGGCAGCGTTCTGTACGGCTCGAGCGCCGTGCACGGGATCATCAACGTGATCCCGCCGATGCCGGACGAGATCCCGGTCCTCGGCGTCGCGGTCGAAGGCGGAAGCGATGCCTGGCGCCGGCTGCGGTTCGCGGCGTCGCGCGATGGCGACGACGGCGGACTCGGTCTCGTCATGCACGCGACCGACGACGGCGGCTGGCGAGACGCTTCGGGATTCCACGAGCAGAAGCTGAACGCGGTGTGGGCACAGGACGCCGGGGCCGGCACGCTGAAGCTCGCGCTCTCCGGCTCGAACCTCGAACAGGAGACCGCGGGATTCGTCGAGGGCGAGGACGCCTACCGCGACCCTGCCCTCGCGCGCTCAAATCCGGATCCCGAAGCCTACCGCGACGCCACGTCCTTGCGATTCGCCGCGCACTACCGGGGCGAGTTCGGCGGCGAGATGCGCGCTTACCTGCGCAGTTCGCGCATGGACTTCCTGCAGCATTTCCTGCTGGGGCAGCCGGTCGAGGACAACGGCCAGGACAGCGGCGGCGTGATGCTTTCGACGGCGCGCGACTTCGGCGGTGGCACGCTGATCGCAGGCTTCGACGCGGAGCTTGCGCGGAGCAGCCTGCTCCAGCAGCAGGCCGGTCCGACAACCGACGGATCGCCCGAGGCAAACGCGATCCGCCCGGCCGGGCGGCAGTACGACTATACGGTCGACTCGGGCGTGGTCGCAGCCTATGCGAACTGGCGCCGGCCGCTCGCGCCGCGATGGTCGCTGGAGGCGGGACTGCGCCTCGAGCACGCGCGATACGACTACGACAACCGCATGATCGAAGGCAACACCGACGAGAACGGCGTGCCCTGCCCCGGCGGCTGCCTGTACGCGCGGCCGGCCGATCGCTCGGATGACTTCACGAACGTGGCGCCACGCATCGGGGTCGTCTGGAACCTGGCGGATCCGCTTACGGCATACCTGTCACTCGCGCGCGGATTCCGTGCGCCGGAAGCGACCGAGCTCTACCGCCTGCAGCGCCAGCAATCGGTTGCGGACCTCGATTCGGAGACGGCTGACGCCGTCGAACTCGGATTGCGCGGGCGGTGGGCCACCGCTTCGATGGACCTCGCCCTTTTCCACATGGACAAGAGCGACGTGATTCTGCGCGATTCCGCGGGCTTCAATGTCAGCGGCGGCCGGACTCGCCACGCCGGGCTCGAGTACGCGGCCGACTGGTCGTTTGCCGACGAATGGTCGCTGTCGGCGGCCGGTACCTTCGCGCGCCACGAGTACCGGTTCACGGCCACCGTCGAGCAGGGCGAGCAGATCGTCTCGGGCAACGACGTCGACACGGCGCCGCGCGACATCCATGCTCTGCGGCTCCGCCGCGACGGCGCCTGGCTCGAGGCCGAGCTGGAATGGCTCTGGGTCGGCCCATACTGGGCCAACGCCGCGAACACGGCACGTTATGGCGGCCACGACGTCGGGAACCTGCGCGTCTCCATCGAGCCGGCGCGGGACTGGCTCGTCTCGCTTCGCGTCACCAACCTCGCGGATGGCGCCTATGCCGATCGCGCGGACTTCGCGTTCGGCGACTACCGCTATTTTCCCGGGCGCGGTCGCGCATACTTCGTCGAACTCGGATGGCGTAAGGAATGACCATGCAGTACGGCCCGATGATCCTGACGGCGCTCGCGGGCGCGACGCTCGCGCTCCAGGTCGGGATGAACGCGACCATGCGCGGGCACGCGGGCTCGCCGATGGCGGCGGCGCTCGTCAACTTCGCGATCGGGACCGTGTTCCTCTTCGCCGCCGTGCTGCTCGGGCGCAACTCACTGTCGGCCATTGCCGGCGTCGGCGCGGCGCCCTGGTGGACCTGGGGCGCCGGCATCCTCGGCGGTCTCTACATCGCGGCCTCGGCCGCCTTCGGCCCCATGATCGGCGGCGCAACGTTCCTCGCGCTCATCGTCGCCGGCCAGATGGTCGCGGCGCTCGCGCTCGATCACTACGGCCTGCTCGGCTTCCCCGTGCGCCCGCTCGACGCCTGGCGCGTCGCCGGCGCCCTGCTCGTCGTCTGCGGCATGTTCCTGCTGGCTCGGGGCTGACGAAGGGGACGCGCACCTTCACGAATATGAAGGTGCGCGTCCCTTTCGTCAGACGCGCGGCTGCTGCTGGGTGATGCAGTGGATGTTGCCGCCACCGAGCAGGATTTCGCGCGAGGGCACACCGATCACCTTGCGGCGTGGGAACAGCTTCGAAAGCGTCGCTTTCGCCGCGCGATCGGTGCGCGCGTCGAGCAGCGGCATCACGATGTGGCGGTTGGCGATGTAGAAGTTCACGTATGACCCGGCGAGCCGGTCCCCGCAGCGCCGTGGCTTGCAGTCGGCAGAGCGCTCGATGCCGGCGGCCTCTGCCTCGGTCATGTAGAGCGGCCCCGGCTGCATCAGCTTGTGGATCCTGATCCTGCGGCCTCGCGCGTCGCGCGCCTGCGCGAGAACCTCATACGCCGCGCGCGAGATGTCGTACTGCGGGTCTTCCGGGTCGTCGCACCAGGTGAGCACGACCTCGCCGGGGCGCACGAAGCAGCACAGGTTGTCCACGTGGCCGTCGGTCTCGTCGTTGAACACGCCGCGCCCGAGCCAGATGATCTCGCGCACGCCGAGGTGGCGCTCGAGCAGGCTCTCGATCTGGGAGCGCCTGAGTGTCGGGTTCCGGTTCGGGTTCAGCAGGCACTCCTCGGTGGTCAGGAGCGTGCCCAGCCCGTCCACGTGGACTGCGCCGCCCTCGAGGACGAACGGCGCCCGGTAGCGCGGCCTCGACTCGATTTCGAGGACCTTGGCGGCGATCTGGTCGTCGAGGGCCCAGTCCGCATAGGCGCCGCCTGCCTTGCCGCCCCAGGCATTGAACATCCAGTCGACGCCGCGCACCTGCCGGCGGCGGTTCACGACGAAGGTCGGGCCGACGTCGCGCATCCAGGCGTCGTTGGAGGAGATCTCGACGACGCGCACGCCGCCGGGGAGCATCGCCCGCGCCGCCTCGAACTGGTCCGCCGACACGCCCATGGTCACCGGCTCGCTCTTCGCGATGGCGGCGGCGACCGCCGCGAACGCGCGCTGCGCGGGCGCCGCGTTGTCACGCCAGTTGTCCGCCCGCTCCGGCCAGAGCATCCAGGTGCCGGCGTGCGGCTCCCACTCCGCGGGCATCCGGAATCCGTCTTTCGCGGGCAGTGCCATGGCGGCGATTCTACGCGATGGCTATGGCAGGATCTGGAGCGTGGCGGGCGTGCCGTGCGCGGAATCGGGACTGATCCACACGGCCACTTTCGCCGGCTCGACGACCCATTGGTTGCGATCGTTCCACAGCGCGAGTGCATCGGGCTCGAGGGTGAACGTCACCTTCTTGGTTTCGCCGGGAGCGAGCGAGATTCTCTGGAATCCCTTCAGCGCACGGACTGGCTGCGAAGTACTGGTCCCGATGAGCCGAACGTAAAGTTGAACGACCTCTTCGCCCGGGCGTGAGCCTGTGTTCGTGACCTCGGCGCTGGCCGTCAACACGCCTTCGTCCCGACCTGCGGCGTCGCGAAGTTTCGCCGTGAGTCCTGAAGCCTCGAGCCGGCTGCCGTCGATCTTCGTGGGGCCATAGCCGAAAGTCGTATAGGAAAGGCCGAAGCCGAACGGGAACCGCGGATCGTTTCGCTCGTCGAGGTAACGCGACACGTACGTGTCGTCGGCTCCGCCGAGGGGATTCGTCAGGTCACTCTTGTCGGCCGGACGTCCCGTGTTGAGCGCGTTGTAATAGAGCGGCAACTGGCCCACGCTGCGCGGCCAGCTGACCACCAGCTTTCCCGTTGGACTCGACTCGCCATAGAGCGTGCGCACGAGCGCGGGTCCCGCCTGGATGCCGGGGAGCCACGCTGCCAGCACCGCCGGGACCTTTTCGAACGCCCAGGGCAGCGTCAGTGGCCGCCCGCTGAAGAGAACAAGGACCACCGGCTTTCCCGTGGCGACGATCTTTTCCAGCAGCTCTTGCTGGCGGCCCGGCAGACCAAGGAACGCCCGCGACGTGGCCTCCCCGGTCATTCCGCCGCCGTCCTCGCCCAGCGTCAGGATCACGACGTCCGCTTTCGCGGCAGCCGCCACGGCGGCGGCCAGGTCCTCGTCGGAACCTTCCGTGATGCCGACACCCTTGTGATGAACGAGGTTCTGTTCTCCGACGCGCCTCGCGAGCGCCGTGCGGAAAGACACGACGTCCTCGACCTTGCCCAGCCCGGCCCAGGATCCCAGCGCGCTCGAGAGATCGTCGGCCAGCGGCCCGATCAGCGCAATGCGACCCGCGCGGTCCGAAAGCGGAAGTATGGGTGCATCCCCACTCACGGAGTCATTCTTCAGCAGTACGAAGGACCGTTCGGCCGCCTTCTGCGCCAGCGCGAGGCCGTCAGGCCGCAGCATGGCGTCATGCTCGCGCGCTTCGTCGACATAAGGTCGCTCAAAAAGACCGAGCGCGAACTTCAGCCTGAGGACGTTCCGCACCGAATCGTCGATCCGCGCTTCCGGGACTTTGCCGGCGCTCACCAGCTTCACCAGGTGATCGTGGTAGACGCTGCTCGCCATGTCGAGGTCGACGCCAGCCATGAAGGCTTTCAAGGCCGCCGTCTCGCGATCGATCGCGACGCCGTGGTGTATCAGCTCGCGCACCGATTCCCAGTCGCTGTCGACGACGCCGCGAAAGCCCCATTCCTCGCGCAGGATCTGGCGCAGGATGAACGGATTGGCGGACGTCGGAATGCCGTTCAGCGAGTTGAACGCGGACATGATCGTGGCTGCGCCGGCGTCCACGGCTGCGCGAAACGGCGGCAGATAGATCTGGCGCAGCGTGTGCTCCGAGATTTCGGTGGTGTTGTAGTCGCGGCCGCCCTCCGCCGCCCCATATCCGACGAAATGTTTGGCGGTGGCGGCGAGGCTGTCCGGTGCGTCGAGGCGCGTGCCCTGGTAGCCGCGAACATAGGCGGCCGCCATCTCCGAGCCGAGATACGGGTCTTCACCGGCGCCTTCCGTGATGCGGCCCCAGCGCGCATCGCGGGCGATGTCCACCATGGGAGAAAACGTCCAGCGAATCCCGGTGGCCGAGGCTTCGCGCGCCGCCACCCGGGCCGCCTGTTCCACCAGCGGCGGATCCCAGGTCGACGCCAGGGCGAGCGGAACCGGAAATATCGTGCGGAAGCCGTGGATGACGTCCAGCCCGAAAACGAGCGGAATCTTGAGGCGGGATTTCTCGACGGCCAATCGCTGGTACGCATTGGTTTCCTTCGCCGTCGAGATGTTGAACAGGGCGCCGATCTGGCCCTTGGCGATCATGTCCTCGTAGTCCGTGCGCCCGGTGCCGGGACCGGTCGGCTGGCCCGCTGAGTACTGGACCAGCTGGCCGACCTTCTCCTCGAGCGTCATCCTGCCCAGCAGGGCTTCCACCCGAGTGTCGAGACTGGGGTCATAGATGCCGGTGCGGGCATCGGGCACTGAGGCAGTCGCGTCAGACCGTACCTCCAGGGCGTAGCCAGCGAGCAAGAATGAAAAGGTGACTGTGGCGCACAGCATTCGCATCATTTCGCTCTCCGTTCAGTCCAGCGCATTGCCGCTTTCAGAATCGAAGAAGTGCACATGCGCCGTGTCGACGCCCAGGCGCAACCTCTCCCCCACCGCGACGACATCCCGGCCGCTCAGGAGCACGCTGACGTCGGCCTCGGGGCCGCCGCCCGACGGGCCATCTGCGCGAAAGCGCAGGATCCGTTGGTGTCCATGCTCCTCGACGGCGTGCGGCACCACCTCGATTCGCGGCCAATGGCCGGGCGCGCTGCGATCGAGAGCAAAGTCTCCCGGCCGCAGGCCGATGAACAGTTCCGTTGGGACGGCGACGGGTAGTCTGACGCCGGCTTTTAGCGGCAGTTCGTACCTGCCGAAGCGAACGACGCCCTCGCTGATCGTCGCGTTCAGCAGGTTCATCGGCGGCGACCCCATGAAGGTCGCCACGAACCGGTTACGCGGCTGGTCGAAGAGCCTGCGCGGCGTGTCGCACTGCTGAAGCACGCCTTCCCGCATCACGGCCACGCGTTCCCCCAGCGTCATGGCCTCGACCTGGTCGTGCGTGACATAGATGGTCGTGACCGCGAGGCGCTCGCGCATCCTGGAAAGTTCGGAGCGCATGGATGCGCGCAGTTGGGCGTCCAGGTTGGAGAGCGGCTCGTCCATCAGGAACGCCCGGGGCCGTCGCGCGATGGCGCGGCCCATGGCGACCCGCTGCAACTGGCCACCGGACAATTCTGAAGGACGGCGCGACAGCAGCGACCCGAGTCCGAGCAGCGCTGCGACGTCGGCAACGCGCTCGCGCCTTTCGTGCCCGCTCATGCCGCGCGACTTGAGGCCGAACTCGATGTTGTCGCGTACCGTCATCTGCGGGTACAGCGCATAGTTCTGGAACACCATCGCAACGTCCCGCTCGCCCGCGGGCTTGCCGGTGACGTCCACCCCGCCGATGAGCACGCGGCCGCTGTCGAGGTACTCGAGGCCCGCCACGGCCCGCAGCAGCGTCGACTTGCCGCAACCGGAGGGCCCGACGAGCACGAGAAATTCGCCGTCCTCGATGGCAAGGTTCACGCCGTCCAGTGCACAGGTACCGTCCGCGAACCTGCGGCTGGCGCCTTCGATCGTGATCGATGCCATCGGTGTGCGCGGTCCTTACGCGGTTCTCGGGTCGTGCCGGCGGCGGTGGTCGTTCGTTTCGGGCGGCAAGCTGCGGAAGTCGAGCGCCGGAAAGCCGGATTCGACCGACACGTGCCGCCCTTCCCGGGCCGAAGTCTGGGCCGCCAGGATGACCTCGAGGCAGTGCAAGGCGTGCTCAGGCTGGTTCACGGGCCGCGTCCCGGCGGCCACGCACTCGACGAGATGGCGCAACCCGACGGTCCATGGCCACTGTGGCTCGCTCTCCTCGTGGAACTCCCACACCTCGCGTTCCTTGCCCCACCGTTCGTAGCCTTGCGGCGCCCAGTCGTCGCCGAGCATCTGCAGGACACCTTCGGTGCCGTAGAGCTCGATGGCCGGGCTGCGGTACTTCTGCATCGTGAAGCCGGTCGTGATGCAGGCAAACCGGCTTTCGCCGAAATCCAGGAGGACCTGCGCATTGTCGTCGGCCAGTACGTCGATCTCGACACCCTCGGCCATGCGTCTGGGGATCGCCGTGCCGACCATGGCGCTCACGCGCTGGACGGGACCCATGAATCCGCAGAGGCTCTTCAGGTTGTAGACGGCCAGGTCGAACAGTGCGCCCCCACCCGGACGGTAGAACCATCGTCCCCACCAGGGACCGGCCCATCCGTAACGTGCGCGGGCCAGCACGACCTTGCCGATCCCGCCGGCCTGCACTTCGGCATGCATAGCCCGGTACGTCGGCGACAGCACGATGTGCGGGGCGCAGACCAGGAGGCCTTTCGCGCGCTTGCTGAGCTGCAACAGCTCATGCGCGGCTGCGAGGCTCGTCGCCATCGGCTTCTCGACCAGGACGTGCTTGCCCGCTCGAAGACCTGCCTGCGCAAGCTCCGCGTGCTCATTCATGCTGGTCAGCACGAGGACCGCATCGACGTCGTCGCGCGCGATGAGCTCGCCCGCAGTGGCGGGCGTCGCGAGCGACGGATGCGTGGCCGCGACCGCTGCAGTCTTTTCGCGGTCGATGTCGAATGCGGCGGTCAGGCGCGCCTGGCCGCTTTGCTCGAGCTGGCGAATCAACTGGCGGTAGGGCCCGAGGAATACGCTGCCGAGTCCCAGCACTCCGATTCGAAGCATGTCAGTGTCCTCGAAGGATCGGGCCCGACCATTCCGGCCGTTGCCACGGATAGCGATTGGGCGTGTCGAGCGGCACGGGAGCGAGGCCGAATCCGAACACCAGTGCGCGACGCGGCTGCCCGGACAGGTTCGGCCCGGCACTGTGCACCGTTCTTCCGTCGTGGATGGTCGCCCCGGCCGCCGGCAACTCGCACGATATCTCCGGCGCATCCGGCACCGGCTTGCAAAGTCGCAGCCCGTGCGAATCCGCCGAGATCAGCTCGTGCGGCAATACCGGCCCTCGATGAGTCCCCGGTATGAAGCGCGGGCAGCCGTTCTCGAGCGTCGCGGGTTGCAGCGCAAGCCAGATGCTCACCGCACGGTGGGAAAATCGCGGATCCCAGTACGCTTCGTCCTGGTGCCAGGGCGTGGCGCCGCCGATCCGGGCCGGCTTCAGGATGGCGTGATTGCCGGTCGGCACGCAGTCGAACCCCAGCAACTGTCGGGCGATCTCCCGCGCATTGCGATACGCCTGTCCCTCAATCAGACGTGGCGCATAGCGTTCGGGGTTGACGATCTGCGGCAGCGGCGCATGAGCGAGGTCAGCGTTCAGTTCGATGCGATCGCCGGCGTCGAACCCGCCCTCCCGATGAAACAGCTCGTCGTACAGGCCGCGGAGGACTTCGACTTCGGCCTGCGCGGTGAGCGCTTCGACGCGGACGAAGCCGTCGCGCCGGAACGACGTCACCTGCGCCGGCGTCAGCCGCAGCGGCGGCGGCAAGGGCGGTGGCCTCATTGCTTCACTGCCCCCACCCACATGCCATGCACGAAGCGCCGATGCGTGGCAATGAACAGCACCACCACCGGAAGCGCGACCATCACCGCCGCGGCCGCCATGCCGGAACGGTCGACCGTGTAGCGGCCGGCGAAGAATGCGAGCCCGAGCGGTGCGGTGCGCAAGTCCTCGCGCGACAGCATCACGAGCGGGAGCAGGAACTCGTTCCACGACCACATGAAGACAAGGACCACCAGCGTCAGCAGCGCCGGGCGGGCCCCCGGCAACAGGACCCTCCAGAGGATACGCAGCGACCCCGCGCCGTCCAGCGACGCCGCCTCGATCAGCTGGCGGGGCACCGCACGAAAATACGCGCGCATCCAGAACGTCCCGAACGAGGAATTTACGCCGATCAGCGGCAGGACGACCGACCAGTAGGTGTTCGTGAGATGCCCGGCACGGAGCTCGACGTACAGCGGCACAATCACGGCCTCGAAGGGTATGACGAGGCCAGCCAGGAGCAGGTAGAAGAGAACGTCCTGGCCGGCAAAGCGCATGGTGCCGAAGGCGTAGCCGCTCAACGTCGACACCACGACCGTGCCCGCCACCACCGCGACGCTGACGATCACGCTCGATCGCAGGTAGCTCGCGAACTGCGCGACGTCCCAGGCGCGCGCATAGTTTTCGAAGTGCAGGCGGTCCGGAAGCTCGAAGCCGGACAGCTGCGCCTGCTCCGGCTGCAGGCTGAGGAGCACGATGCCGAGGATCGGCAAGATCGTGATCGCAGCGAACGAGACCAGCAGCGCAGCGCTCCACGCCCCGCTTCGCGGCGCGATGCTCACGGCGCGTTCCGGTCCGCAATGCGGTTGATGAGGAGGGTTACGGCGAATACGACGATGCTGAGGATCACCGCAATTGCTGCTGCAGAACCCAGCCGGCCGTCCTCGAACGCGCGCCTGTAGATCAGGATTCCCGGCACGACCGTCTCGGTGCCGGGTCCGCCGCGCGTCGTCACGAACACGAGATCGAAGGCACGCAGCGCCGAGATGACGGTGACGGTTAGCGCGACCGCGATCAACCCCTTGAGCCCTGGCAGTGTGACAGCCAGGAATTCGCGCAGGCGCCCGGCCCCGTCGACCGCAGCCGCGTCGTAAAGCGAGCCTGGAATCTGCTGCAGGCCCGCGAAAAACAGGGCGACGCACAATCCGGTCAGCGTCCACGTGCCGACGATGCCGAGGCTCGGCAGCGCCCAGGTAAAGCTCCCGAGCCAGTCGACCGCGGCCCAATCGAGGCCGAATGCGTGCAATCCCGCGTTGAGCGGGCCGTCCAGCGCGAGGATCCACCCCCAGCTCACCCCGACCACGACCGTGGATATGGCCTGCGGCAGGAAGATCAGGGTCCGGAGCGCATTGCCGCCCGGGATGCTCGCGTTCACGCTGCTCACGGCGAGCGGGAGGGCCAGCAGGACGGGCAGCACGCCGAAGAAGAATATGAGGACGAACGCATGGCCGAAGGCCGACCGCACGAGCGCGCTGCCGAACGCCTCGCGATAGTTGCCGAGCCCGGTGAATGCAGCGCGCGTGAGTCCGTCCCAGTCGTAGAAGGACAGGCCCACCGTGTGGGCAAACGGCACGAGGACGAATGGCACGAAGAAAAGGAACGCGGGCAGCAGGTATAGATACGGCAACGCCCTGCGGCCGCGCGCGGTCATCACTGCGAATCCAGGAATTCTTTGCGTGATTGCTCGATCAGCTCGAGACCCTGCCGGGCTTCCACCTGCCCAGCGATGATCGACTGCATCGTCGGATAGATGACCTCGGCCCCGTTCGGCGCGGAAAAATCGAGGTACGGCAGCAGCGTCCCGTTCGCCAGGACGCTTTGCCAGGCCGCGAAGATCTCGCCGGCCAGCCGGGAAGGTGCCCGAGGCACGGCGTCGTCGATTGGGAGGGGCGAGATGTCGCCGCCTGCAGCGAGCTGGATCGCAAACGCTTCCTGCGTCATGAAGTCGATGAACTCGGCGGCGAGGTCCGCCTGCCCGCTCGTTGCAGTGATGTGCCAACCATATCCAACGCTGCCCGTCGCGCGTCTCGGGTCGCCCTTGCGAACCGGGGGCATCAGGAAGAACGCGACGTCGTCGCCCATGGCCGCCGAAAGTTCCGCAGCATTCCAGGAGCCTGCCGGCAGGAACACGCCGGCACCGCGGACGAATCTCGCGAGGGCATCCGCCGGCGACATGCTGTTAACTCCGTCCGCGATGTATCCGCTCGCGTTCCACCGCGCGAGCATCCGGGCGCTTTCGACGAATCCCGGATCCGTCCATTGCACCGATCGGTCGCCGAAGACGATGCCGTTGATCTCCCGGTCGGAGGCGAGGTCGCAGCTGACGAGATAGAACAGGTGCAGCCCGGGCCATTGCGGCTTGTTGCCCAGCATGATCGGCACTTCGCCCGTCCTTCTGGCGGTCTCGAAGTCCGACTCGAGCTCGCCCAGGGTGGCCGGTACGCCGTCGCCGAGCTTCTCCAGCTTGTCGACATTGTAGAACCAGCCGATGACGTCTGCGGCATACGGAATGCCGAATATCGCGCCGCGGCCGAAGTGCTTGCCGTCGACGGTAAAGCGCATCTGCCGCTGCGCGACCTCAGGGAAGCGCTTGTCCCAACCGTAGCGCGCCGCCCATGGGTCGAGGGGGCGCAGCAGGCCGGCCTTGATCAATGGGCCGTCGAGCGACCATCCGAGGTTGCCGATGACGACATCCGGCGCGCTGTCCGATGCGAGCGCCAGCTTGAGCTGTGCGGGGTACGAGCCAAAGTCGCGAACGGTGAAGCTGATCTTCACGTCGGGACGCGCGGCGGAAAACTGGTCGGCACGCTGCTGCACCATTTGCAGGCGGCTTCCGCTTTCCGGCGTCCAGACCTCCAGGATGCGGCGATCGCCGTCGGCCGCATGGCGGCCGGATCTGGCGCCGTCATCACTTGCGTCCGGGCCGCAACCCACCGAGATGACCGAGATGACCGCGATGACCTGCGCCGCCGTCAAACCGCGCGGCGCAGCGCGACACAAGGCCATCGGGCTCAGGGCCACCGCTTCGCGCGCTTCTGGAGAATTGCACGGAATCGATAGCGATCCGGGTGATACATGGACGACTCGAGACTGATGACCACCTCGTCGGCACCGGTGGTCACACAGTTCATGCGCAACAGGCCGCGGCCGGTCGCCACGCCGAGCAGGCCCGCTTCGGCCTCGGTCGCATCCACCACGTCGACGTACGCATCCGCAACGGTGGGCACGATGCCCCGCGATTCCAGGGCGGCGTAGATCGAGCCCGTGAAGTCGAACCCGTCCGGCCACTGCAGGCGGCTCGTCGGCATTCGCAGCCGCTCGATCGCCGTCGGTCGGTCGTCAAGAAGGCGCAATCGCGAAAGGTCGAGGATCGGCGCACCGGGCGCGACACGCAGCGCCTCGGACTCGTCGAAAGTCGCATCGCGATATTCGAGCGAAAGGATGCGCGAGCTGGCGACCAAGCCCCGCATCCGGGCCATCTGTGTAAAGCCCATGAGCGTTGACAGGCTGTCGCTGACTTGGCCGCTGCGCACCTGCCAGCCGCGGCGTTCGTCCGGCTCCAGCAGGCCGCGCTGTGCGAGCACCTGCAAGGCCCGCCGTACCGTGAGGCGCGTAAATCCGAGCGCGTCGCCCAGCGAACGTTCCGACGGCAGGCGTTGCCCGGGCCGCAGGGCCCCGGTTTCGATCTCGCGATTCAGCGCCGTGGCGCAGGTTTCGTAGAGAGAGGTCGTGCTGAGCGCCGCCAGGGACGGGCGTGTGCGGCGGCGGCGGTGCTTGGTCCGGGTCATTGTGGTCAATCGCGTTGGTTGTCTTTGGTTGCCTTGCAGTGCAGCATGAGCGCCAGCGCCCGCCCGGGCAGATTACCGAGCGATCTGCGGCGAGGCAACGCCGCGAGGCCGCCGAGTCAACGAAACCCTCCCCAACTGGTTGGCGATGGTTGCATCTGGTTGCAACGATCCCGGTGCTAGCCTATATTTTGGGCCGGCTCGCGTCGTTGATCCACTACCACAAGTAGGCGGAGGGTCGTTGAACGATAGTGGTTCATCGGGATACACCCCTTCCCCGCGCCCGACCTACGACGCGCCTGCGCTCGCCCGTCGCAGCGAAATCAAGCATCACGTCTGGGGCGACAAGCAGTCAGGGCTCGTCGGCGACTGGTTGTATGCCTCGACCGACAAGATCCACGTGATCGAGTTCGGCATGGCGCCCGGACACTGGTTCAAGCATTCGCCGGCGTTCCGGACCGTGTTTGCTGCGGATGAGGTCCTCCACGTGTTGCAGGGTGCGATGCTGGCCTGCAATCCGCAGACGGGCGAAGTCGTCGAGTGCCTGGCGGGTGAATCAGTGTTCTTCCGTAAGGACACCTGGCACCACGTCCGCGCACATGGCGCAGAACCGCTGCGCGTCCTCGAATTCTTCGCGCCGCCGCCGTCGCAAGGCACGAGCGGCAACTATGCGATGAAACAGGAATACCTGGACGCGCCGGTGTATCGGCGCGACGAGCTGCTGGGGAATTTCGTCGGCGCGGCCGCGCTCAAGACCCTGCATCGAATCGGGCCGCGTGAGCGATCGCTGCGGCTGGAAGGCGAAATCGCGGTCGGCCTGGTCGTCAGCACCGAGCACCTGACCGTCGCCGAGCTTCAGGTGCCGGCGGGCGCCACAGGCGAGAAAACCGCGCACGGCGGCGACGCGATGATCGTCGGCATTTCCGGCGAACTCATGGTCCGCACGCACTGGAAGTCCCAGTCAACGACGTTCCCGCTCGGCCCGCGCGACGCCGTGTTCATTCCCCAATCGGGGCAGTACGAAGTCCTGTCCTTCTCCGGGGCCGCCACCGCGATGCTCGGCGTCGCGCCGAGATACCTGCCATGAGCGACGCCTCGCGCCGCATAGGCCGTGCGCGCAATCGGCAGCGTTGTGTGCTCGGCATCGACGTTGGCGGCACCAGCATCCGGGCCGGCCTCTTCGTGCCGCGATCCGGGTCGGTCCGGCACGTTCGATCGATCCCGACGGATGCCGCTGATGGCGGTCGGCAGGCGCTGGCGCGCGCGGCGACCATCGCGCGCGAAGTCGTGCAAGCCGGCAACAGGTCTGGGTTGTCGGTGGACAAGGTGGGCATCGGCGTGCCCGAGCTCGTCGGGCCGAAGGGCGAGATCGAAAGCCGCGCGGTACTGCCGTGGCGGTCGTCGCGCGTGCGAAAGGCATTTGCCGAATACGGCGACGTGATCATCGCTTCGGATGTGCGAACAGCGGCCCTCGCCGAGGCGCGCCTTGGCGCGGCACGCGGCAGCCCGACCTTTCTCTACGTCGGCGTCGGCACGGGTATCAGCTCGACCCTGTTCGTCGACGGTCGGCCCTGGTTCGGGACACATGGACACGCCATCGGGTTCGCCAGCGGCCCGACCAGTGCCATCGGCGCCCGCAATGGCAGTACGGAGTTCGCTCCGCTCGAATCCCGCGCGTCGGGACCCGCCCTGGTGCGCCGCGCGAACGCGATGGGCTACCGCGCCGACGATGCGGAGCAGGTCTGCCGCGCGGCGCGCTTTCGGCCCGGCATCGCACGCAAGGTGGTCGACGCGGCTGCGACCGAGCTCGCCGTCCACGTCGCGATCCTGGTCAACGCCCTGGATCCGTCGCTGGTCGTGCTGGGAGGCGGCGTAGGGGCCGCCCCCGGCCGTTACTGGAAAAGCTTTCGCGCGGCGCTGCCGCAGTTTGCGGCGGGCCGGTACGCGCGGCGCGTGCGCATCCGCCGTGCGCGCCTCGGCGCGCGAGGTGGACTGATTGGCGCGGCACTGAGTGCTGTCGAGGCGTCGATGGTCCGGTGACTTCATTTGGGGGCTGCGCCGGCTACGGGCGGCGCCGCGGGAATCAACGAGCAAGGGAAATCTCATGAACACTCGGAAGACGATGAGGACTGGGACCCTGGGCAGCCGGCGACTCGCGATTCTCGTGGGCGCGATCCTGATGGCGAATGTGCTGCCGCAAGAGGCCGCCGCGCAGTCGGCCAACTCCGCGTTGCGCGGCAAGGCGCCCGCCGGCACGGAGGTTACGGCCACGAACGCGGAAACCGGTTTCACGCGACAGGTTCAGGTGAGCAGCGAAGGGTCTTACGTGTTGGTGGGCCTCCCGCCCGGCACGTATCAGGTGAGTGCGGGTCCAGGCACGGAGCGCACCGTCACGCTGAGCGTCGCATCCACTTCGACGCTCAATTTCGAAGGCGGCGAGCAGGTCACCGCGCTTGGCGAGGTCCAGGTCAGCGGAGGGCGGCTGGCGGAGGTCAAGACGTCGGAGGTCGGCGGCGGCGTGTCGCTGCGGCAGATCGAGTCGACGCCGCAGATCACGCGCAATTTCCTCGAGTTTGCCGATGCCGTGCCGGGCATGAAGTTCGAGGTCGACGCCAGGGGCAACACGCAGATCCGCAGCGGCACGCTCAACACGGGCACGACCAACGTCTATATCGACGGCGTCGGGCAGAAGAACTACGTGCGTCCGAGCGGCGTGACGGGACAGGCCGGCGCGGATTCGAACCAGAATACCACCGGCAGTCCGGGCAACCCGTTCCCCCAGCTCGCCATCGCCGAGTACAAGGTCATTACCTCGAACTACAAGGCCGAGTATGACCAGGTCTCCGGGGCGGCCATCACGGCCGTCACCAAGTCTGGCACGAACGAATTCGAGGCCGCGGCCTTCATGACCTATTCGGACTCAGACTTCCGCGCCAAGACACCGCCTGAACTGGCCGCGGGTACCGGCAAGCAGGGCGGCGACAGCAAGGAATACGGCTTCTCGCTGGGCGGGCCGATCATCAAGGACCGCCTGCACTTCTTCGTGACCTACGAAGCCAAGGAGTTCACGACGCCCAATACCATACTCGTGCCGCAGATCTTTGACGCAAGCGGCGAGGTGCCGGACTGGGCCAGCGGACTGACCCCGGAGTTGCGGGAAAACTACGGCCCGGTCGCCAATCCGTTCGACGAAGATCTCATCTTCGCCAAGCTCGACTGGCAGATCACCGGCTCCGATCGCCTCGAGCTGTCGGGCAAGAAGCGCAAGGAGCGCCAGCAGAGCGGCGCAGCCGGCGTGGTGGCCGAATCCGCGGCGTCGACCTACATCAACGACGACGAGCGCCTCGCGCTGCGCTGGGAGCACTTGGGCGACAGCTACTTCAACGAGGCAGCGGTCACGTACGAAGATACGCGCGACACGCCCTCGAAGGCGGGCGACCTGCCGGGCCAGCGGTTTGTGGCCCTGAACACGCAGGGCGACGGCTTCGATCCAATCCTGCAGATCGACGGCGTCGATCCGCGCAGCTACTTCTTCACGACCCAGAGCGGCTATTCCGTCCAGGACGACATCACGTTCACGGAGTTCGACTGGCATGGCGAGCACACGCTCAAGACCGGCGTGAAGTTCAAGGACGTCGAACTGCAGGTTCGCGACGCCTCGACGGAGGCGCTCTATGACTTCTGGGTCAGCCCGGATCCCGCGAACGGCGGCGTGGAGGAAGACCCGTTCCAGGTGACCTTCGGCGCGCAGGCCGACGCCAGCATCAACCCGACCTCGACGTCGAAGAACCGCCAGTACGGCATCTACTTCCAGGACGACTGGGCGGTGAACGACCGCCTGACGCTGAATCTCGGCATCCGCTATGACTACGAGGAGACGCCGACGTACACGGACTACGTGACGCCGCAGCGTTTCATCGATGCGATCAACGCCCTCGATCCGAACGGGTGTCCGGTCGATGTGCAGGACGATCCTGCCCTGTGCGGTTACAACTTCAGCGGCGGCTATCACGGGTCGCAGCCCGGCCAGACATACCGCGAGACCCTGGCGATTGCCGGCATCGACATCGACGACTACATCAGCAACGGCAGCAACCGCAGCGACCCGAGCGACCAGATCGCGCCGCGGTTCGGGTTCTCCTACGACGTCAACGGCGACGAGGCGCACGTGGTCTTCGGCGGCGCCGCCCGCAGCTACGACCGCAACACGTTCAGCATCCTGCAGCACGAGACAAACAAGGCGACGCTCTACGTGCCGACGGTCCAGTTCTGGAACGACAGTGATGCCGTCGGAAACCTCTGCCCGTCGGGGACGCTGAACAACGCGTTTTGCCTCCCCTGGGACGATGCCTACCTGACGCCGGAAGGTCTGGCGTCGATCGCGCCGGGCAACTTCGGCGAGATGCACTTCATCAACAACAACCTGGATGCGCCCTACTCCGACCAGTTCACGCTCGGCATGCGCAACCTGGTGGGCGAGTGGAACACGAGCGCCGCCATCGCCTACATCACGAGCTACGACGGCGTTATCGCCAGCAGCGGCAACCGCTTCGGTGATGGTACCTGGTACTGGTACGACTCGTTTGCATACGCCGAATCTACCGCGTTAATCCCGAACGCCGGCGGCGGAGCACTCCGCCTCTTCGACAACGCCAAGGCGACCCGGACCACGCAGCTGCTGCTGTCCGCCGACAGGCCGTACGACGCGGAAACGGGCTGGTCGACGAGTCTCGCATACACGTTCTCCTACGCGAAGGAGAGGCTCGAATTCAACGGCGACTACCAGTTCGACTACGCCTCTCCGTATTACTCGCCGTACGCACTGTCAGGCGAGGTGCCCAAGCACCGCCTGGTTGCCGTGGGCAGCTACGATGTGCCCTGGGGTATCACTCTGGGCGCCAAGATGGTGGTTGAGACGCCGAAACCCCTGGCCGGCATCTACACTTTCGATGAAGACGTCGCGCCTCCCAATGGCCTGAACTACGACTTCATCAAGCGCTCGCGGCATCCGCAGGACACGATTGGATTCTTCACCCTCGACCTGCAGGCCACGAAGACCTTCGAGTTCGGCGACCGCGGCGCCGTCCAGTTCCGGATCGACGTCCTCAACGCCACGAACCGGGAGAACATGGCATTCCTTTTCAGCGCGGACCCGGATCAGCCGTTCTACTTCAAGGATGGAGATCTCGCGGGTGTGCCGCGCACGTTCAAGGTGAGCATGAACGTGATGTTCTAGAGAAAGCCCCCCTTCGATGTCATGGAGTATTCGGGGCGCCGGATTTGCGCTGGCCGCACTCGGCGCGTCCACATTGAATGCGCAGCCGCCCGAGGCCTGGCGGGACCGCGGGCTGAGCCCGGACGAGCGCGCCGACGCGCTCGTCCGGGCCATGACGCTCGACGAGAAGCTCCACCTGTTCCACGGGTCGCTCGGGTTCGCCTACGCGGGAAAGCCGGCGCCTGACGGCGCACACCAAGGGGCCGGCTTCATCGCGGCGATGCCGCGGGTCGGAATTCCCGCGCTGCAGCTGAATGACGGACCGCTCGGGGTGAGGAATATCGCGGGCGGTCCGGAGGGCCGGGCCACGGCCTTTCCGTCGTCGCAGGCGCTGGCCGCGACCTTCGATGCGGATCTCGCGTTCGAGAGCGGCCAAGTCATGGGCCGCGAAGCGCGCGACCGCGGCTTCAACGTGCTGCTCGCCGGCGGCGCAAACGTCGAGCGCGACGCCTGGAACGGGCGGAATTTCGAGTATCTCGGCGAGGATCCGATCCTGGCGGGGCGCATGACGACGGCGCAGGTGCGCGGAATCCAGTCCACGGGCGTGGTCTCGACCGTCAAGCACCTCGTGGCGAACTCCCAGGAGACGGATCGCCATTGGGTCGACATGAGCGTCGATGAACGGTCGCTGCGCGAGGTCGACCTGCTGCCCTTCGAGATCGTCGTGAAGGAGTCCGGCGTCGGCAGCACGATGTGCGCCTACAACAAGGTTAACGGCATTTACGCCTGCGAGAACTCGCACCTCCTCAGCGACATCCTGAAGTCCGAGTGGGGCTTCAAGGGCTGGGTGATGTCCGACTGGGGGGCGACGCACAGCACCGCGCAGTCCGCTAACGCGGGCCTCGACCAGGAGTTCTACGAGGAGCGCTATTTCGCGAGTGCGCTGAAGGCAGCCGTGGAGAAAAACGAGGTTTCCAGGGCGCGCATCGACGACATGGCGCGTCGCATCCTGCGCAGCCTCGCCGCGATCGGTGCGCTTGACCGTACGGAAACCGTGCAGCCTGTCGACAGCGCGGCGGGCCTTGCCGTCGCGCAGCGCGTTGCCGAAAGCGGTATCGTACTCTTGGAAAACCGTGACGGACTGCTGCCGCTTCAAGCGGCGAACCTGAAAAAGATCGCCGTAATCGGCCGTCGCGCCGACATCGGCGTCCTGTCCGGCGGCGGGTCGTCGCGCGTCGATGCGATCGGCGGCGTCACCCTGGACGATACGCCGCCCGGCACGCCGGCCGAGCTCGCCATGTTCGCGAGCACCGGCTGGCATCACTCGTCTCCCCTGGAGGCGATCGCGAAGATGGCGCCCTCGGCGAAGGTCGAGTTCGCGTCCGGCGAGAACTCGGATGCCGCGGCCACCCTCGCCGCCTCTGCCGATGTGGCGATCCTCTTTGCGTGGCAGTCGCGCGAGGAAGGAAAGGACCTTCTGACCCTGTCGCTGCCGGCTGGCCAGGACGACCTCATCCGGAAGGTGGCGGCCGCCAACCCGCGCACTGTCGTCGTCCTCCAGACGGGAGGTTCCGTACTGACACCGTGGGCGCCGCAGGTCGGCGCCCTACTCGCAGCCTGGTATCCCGGCAATCGCGGCGCGGAGGCGATCGCGAACATCCTGTTCGGCCGTGTCAACCCGTCCGGCCGGCTGCCCATCAGCTTCCCGCGCACGGAGGCGGACCTGCCACGCCCTCATCCAGCCGAGTCGTTGGCGGACCCGACGAAACCGGCCGTCGCGCCGTCGCGCCAGCCGGTCATCCGATTGAGCGAAGGCCTGGCGGTGGGCTATCGGTGGTACGACGCGCAGAAGAAGACACCGGCATACGAGTTCGGCTACGGGCGGTCCTTCACGACGTTCGAGTACTCCAACCTCGCCGTGAATCCCGATCTCTCGGTCGCCTTCGACCTCGCCAACACGGGCGACCGGGCGGGCATCGAGGTCGCGCAGTTGTACCTGGAGTTCCCACCGTCGTCCGACGAACCCTCGAAGCGACTGGCCGGCTGGGCGCGCGTGGAGCTGGCGCCGGGCGAGCGGCGCCGCGTGCGCATCTCTCCGGATCCCTATGCGTTGCGCGTCTGGGATTCGGGCAGTGCCGGCTGGAACCGTCCGACAGGACGTTATCGCGTTGCCGTCGGTGCCTCGTCGCGGAACCTGCCGCTGGCGCAGGAGATCGGCGTTGCCCGCTGACATGGGCCTGTTGCCAGAAGCGAAAGGATGCGCAAGATGAATCGCCCGTTACTCTGCTTCCTCGCCGTCGGCCTGTGCGCCGGCCATCCTGCTGCAGCGCAGTCGGACTACTATCGCCACGTCTTCTTCGACAACAGCCAGCAGCTCCAGCAGTACTTCCAGTCGAGCGCCGCGGAGACGGAACCGAGCCAGCTCCGCTCGATGCACTACCGCCTGCCGGTGGAATCCACGGTATTTCGCACGGCACCCAACGCTTTGCGTATCGAGTGGACCTCGGTGCCCGGCGGCAGCTGGGATGCGCAAATTCAGTTCGTGAGTTACCCGAATCGATTTCCGGACTTTGCCGGAGGGACACTCTTTTTCTGGGTCTATTCGCCGGAACCCATCGCGGCGGCCGATCTGCCCAACGTGACGCTGTCCGATGCGCGCGGGGGCCTGCAGGTGGCGACGATGCCTGGCAGCTTCACCGTCGAGGAACCGCTCGCGGACTACACGGGCGACCTTCCCGCCGGCGAATGGGTACCCGTCCGGATTCCGTTCGCGAAGCTCCGCTCGGCGTCCGTTTACCAGTTTCGATCCGAGCGCCTGCAAAGCGTCATTCTTCACCAACGGCGCGCGGACGGAAAGAAGCACGTTTTGATCGTCGACGACATCCGGATCGACGACGAAACCGCGGCAGGCGCGGCCGCGACGGCATTGCCGGTGCCGGATGGCGTGTCGGCGAAGGGTTATGACCGCCATATCGACGTGCAATGGCGCGCGCCCGTGGAAAGCGCCGCGGAGTACTACGTCGTGTCCCGCTCGATCGACGGCGGGCCGTTCCTGCCGGTCGGCACGCAACGGCCGGGCGTCAACCGATACGCCGACTTCATCGGCCGGTCGGGCGTTACGGCGCGTTACCAGGTCGCAGCCGCGGACTGGAAGGGGCGCCAGTCAAGTGCATCGGCCGCGGTCACGGCGGCAACACGCGAGATGACGGACGACGAACTACTCGACATGCTGCAGGAGGCGGCCTTCCGCTACTACTGGGAAGCGTCGAGCGCTAGCACCGGTATGGCGCGCGAAAACCTGCCGGGTGACGACCGCGTGCTGGCCACGGGCGCGACGGGGCTCGGCCTCAGCGCCCTGATCGCGGCCGTCGACCGCAGGTTCATCACGCGCGACCAGGGCCTCGAGCGGCTCGAAACGCTCGTGTCTTTCCTCGAGCGCGCGCCGCGCTATCACGGCGCCTGGTCGCACTACTACAACGAGGACACCGGCGGGACGATGGCCCTCTTCGGTATGTACGACAACGGCGGCGACATCATCGAGACCTCGTACATGATCCAGGGGCTGCTGACGGCGCGCGGATACTTCGACCGCGGCACGCGGCGCGAGAAGTCGCTGCGCGAGCGGATCACAGCGCTCTGGCATGCGGTGGAATGGGACTGGTTCCGCATGACGGCCGACAGTCCGTTCCTCTACTGGCACTGGTCGCCGCAGTGGGGATACCGAATCCAGCACCCGCTGATCGGGTTCAACGAGACCCAGCTGACCTACCTGCTGGGGATCGCCTCGCCCACGCACCCGGTGCCGGCGAGCCTGTACTACAGTGGCTGGGCGAGCCAGGACAAGCGCGCGCAGGACTACCGGCAGGGCTGGTCCGGCAGCCCCGACGGCCGGCTCTACGCCAACGGCAACAGCTACTACGGCATCAAGCTCGACGTCGGCGTCAGCAGCGGCGGGCCTCTCTTTTTCATCCACTACATGTTCATGGGCATCGACCCGCGTGCCCTGCGCGACCGGTACACGGACTCGTACTTCGACAACAACCGCCGCATCGCCGAGATCAACCGGGCTTATTGCATCGCGAATCCCAAAGGTTTCAAGGGTTATGGGGCGAACGCCTGGGGATTGACGGCGAGCTTTGGCTGGAACGGTTACACGACGCCGGCCCCGGACCAGTGGAACGACGACGGCACGATCACGCTGACCGGGGCGCTCGCCTCGTTCCCGTACACGCCCGAAGCGTCGATGGCCGCGTTCAAGCACTTCTACCGCGAGCTCGGCGCTGAGCTCTGGGGCATCTACGGCCCGCGCGACAACTACAACCCGACCCAGAGCTGGCTGTCCGCACATTACATGGGCCTGAACCAGGCGCCGATCGTCGCGATGGTCGAGAACCACCGCACGGGGCTCCTGTGGCGCGCGTTCATGTCGAATCCGGAGATTGGCGAGATGTTGAAAATACTCGCCAGGGAATAGCGATGAACCTGCGCTACGTCCTGTTCCTTGCCTGCACCGCTGCGACCGGCGGCCTGCTGTTCGGGTTCGACGTCGCGATCATCAGCGGCGCGGGGCCGTTCCTGGCCCGGCATTTCGAGCTCGGCGATTTCGGCCTCGGGGTCGCGTTCAGTTCGCTGCTGTTCGGCTGTGCACTCGGAGCCGCCGTTACCGGCCGAATGAGCGATCGCTACGGCCGCCGGTACGTGTTGCTGTGGATCGCCGTGCTCTTCGCATTGACCTCGGTCGCAACGGCCCTCGCCTGGGATTTCCCCAGTTTCCTCGCCGCACGATTCATCGGCGGCCTGGCCGTCGGCGCGGTGTCACTGGTCTCGCCGATGTACATCGCCGAGGTCGCGCCGGCGGCCGTGCGCGGGAGGCTGGGCGCGCTCTACCAGATGTCCATCGTCACGGGCATTCTGGTTTCCTACTGCATCAACTACCTGCTGCACGACATCGGACCGGACAACTGGCGCTGGATGTTCGGCACCGGCGTGTTCCCTTCCGTGGTTTTCTTCGCGCTGCTGCTGCGCGCTCCCGAGACGCCGAGGTTTCTCTTCATGGCGGGACGCCGCGACGAGGCACGCGCCGTCATGAGTCGGATCGGAGACTCGCCCGACGAGGTGTCGTCGGCGGCTGCCGAGGTATCGACCACGACCGGACGCTCCTGGCGGGATCTGTTCCAGCCGGGCGTGCGCCGCGCCGTATTCGTCGGCTTCTGGCTCGCCATCCTGATCCATTTCTCCGGCATCAATACAGTCATCGACTACGCGCCCATGATCTTCCAATCGGCGGGCTGGGATCTGGACGCCGCGCTGCTGTCTACATTCGTCGTCGGCATCGCCAATTTTGTGTTCACGCTGGTGTCCTTCTGGACGATCGATCGCTACGGTCGCCGCCCGTTGTACATCGTCGGATCATTGGGCATGGCCGTCGCGCTCGCTGCGCTGACGATTTCGGTGCTGCTCGGGCATTTCGAAGGCCCGCTGGCCCTGGTCCTGATCCTGGCCTACCTCGCCTTTTTCGCCTCGTGCATCGGGCCGGTGTTCTGGACGCTGGTGCCGGAAATCCTGCCGACGCACGTGCGTGGCACGGCGATGACAGTGCCCGTGCTGACCCAGTGGGTGGCGAACGCGGTGGTGGTACTGTTGTTTCCGGCGGCGTTGAATCAGTTGGGCCAGGCGCCGACGTTCGCAATCCTGGCGGCGTTCTCGCTGGCGCAGGCGCTGTTCACCTGGAGGTTCGTGCCGGAGACCCGGAACCGGACGCTCGAGGAGATCGAAAAGCACTGGTTGGAGCCGTCGAGGAGAAGCCAATGACCAGCGGACCGATCGGCGATGCGGAAGTCGGCGCATTCAACGCCGACGGCTTCGTGCTGGCACGCGGCATGCTCGACGCCGTCGAGGTGGATCTCCTCGCGCGCGCGGCGCGCGAAGACCGCGTGCTCGACCAGCATTCTTTCGGGCGCGCGGATGGCGAAGGCGGCACGGTGCGACTGTCGCTCTGGAACCATCCTACCGACACGATCTACGGCATGATCGCGCGCTCGGAGTCCATCGTCGGATCGATGGAGAAGCTCCTGGGCGGCGAGGTCTACCACTATCACTCCAAGATGATCATGAAGGACCCGTTGACCGGCGGTGCGTGGACCTGGCATCAGGACTACGGCTACTGGTACCACAACGGCGTCCTCAATCCATGGATGGGAAGCGCCTTCATCGCGGTCGACCGCGCGACGCGCGAGAACGGCTGCCTGCAGGTGGTGCGCGGCTCGTATCACCTGGGCCGCATCGACCACGTCCTCACCGGCGAGCAGGCCGGGGCCGACATCGAGCGCGTGAAGGAGGTCCTGAAGCGGCAGGAGCTCGTGCACGTCGAGATGGAACCGGGCGACGTCCTCTTCTTCCATTGCAACACGCTGCATCGGTCGGACCAGAACAAGTCGATGAACCCGCGCTGGTCGATGATCTGCAGCTACAACGCCGCGCGCAACGACCCGTACAAGGATTCCCAGCATCCTCGCTACACGCCGCTGACCAAGGTTCCGGGCAGCCGCATCCGCGAGTACGGGGAGCGGCGATTCAGCGGCGACGAGGCAAGCGACGTTTGGCTCGCCGATGAGCGCGACACCACGGCGCGGAATCTGCCACGGTGAACGATCGCTATACGCGCACCGCGATCGTCCTGCACTGGGTCATCGGCGCGATGGTCCTCAGCAACGTGACTCTGGCATGGATCTTCAAGATCTGGCCGGATTACTCGTGGACCCAATCAGTCACCAATGCACACAAGACCATCGGCATCACGGTCCTCGGTCTTGCGCTGATGCGGCTCCTGTGGCGCATCGCTCATCGGCCGCCGCCATTCAGCCCGGCGATTCCGCGCTGGCAGGCGGTTGCCGCGCGCGCGGGCCATGCCGCCCTGTATTTCTTGATACTGGCGATGCCGATTTCCGGATGGATCTATGATTCGGCGTGGGAATACGCTGCCGATGTCCCCATCGACGTCTTCGGACTGTTCGAGATGCCTCGGATCGCCTGGGTGGCCAACATGGCGCCGGAGCCGAAGAAGGCCCTCGACGAACTGGCCCACATCGTGCACGAGTGGTTGAGCTACCTGCTGTATTTCCTGCTCGCGGCGCACCTCATCGGCGCTTCCAAGCACCAGTGGTTCGACCGCGTGCCGACGTTCCAGCGCATGACGTTCCGCGGCGTCGAACGGAAATGATGGCGACTCGTTCCGTGGTCCGGACGGCCGGTGCTGGCCTATTGATGCTGGGCGCAATGGCGCCCATTGCGCACGCCGACAATCTCGGCCCTGTGCTGTCGTACGAGAAAACGGCGCACGGCATCGCCGGGCGCACCGCGACGGCCGATTTCTCTGTAGATGTCTACTCTCCCCACGTCATCCGCGTGCGCGTCCTGCCCGAGGGAGTGGAGCGGCACGCCGGCTACGCCCTCAAGACGGACGAGGTACCAGACTTTTCGCAGTTCAGCGTAAGCGCCGCTGATCCTATCGTCGTAGTGAAAACGTCGAGCGTCACGACCGAGGTCGAACTGCGGCCGGACTTGCGCTTCACTTTCAAGGATGCAGGCGGCGCCGTCATCAACGAGGACCTGCGCGGCAGGGAGCTCGGAATCACGACGATCGGCCGCAAGCTGACCATCTACAAGCGGCTGCAGGAGGCAGAGCGCTTCATCGGCATGGGCGAGGCGCTCGGGAACCTTGACCGGCGCGGGTCGGTGATCACGCTCAAGAACACGGACAACTACCAGTACGACGATCCCAAGATTCCCATGTACGTGAGCATTCCCTTCTTCATGGGACTGCATCACGGAAAGGTCTACGGCCTCTTCTTCAACAACTCCTATCGTTCCGTCTTCAATTTCGGCGCCTCCAACCGCCGCTTCGCCTCCTTCAGTTTCGACGGCGGCGCACTGGACCAGTTCTTCATGTTCGACGCTTCTCCCGGAAAAGTACTGGAGCACTACACCGGCCTCACCGGCCGGATGCCCCTGCCGCCGCGCTGGAGCCTCGGCTACCAGCAGTCGCGGTGCAGCTACTATCCGGAAGCCCAGGTGATGTTCATCGCCAACACGTTCCGGGCCAAGGGCATACCTCTCGACGGCATCGTCCTCGACGCGGACTACCTGCACCGATACCAGCCATTTCGCATCAATAAAGAACGTTTCCCCGACATGCGGCGCCTCGCCGATACGTTGCGCGACATGGACATCGAGCTGACCGCCTCGGTCAACCCCGGGATCGCGATCGACGACACGTACGATCAGTACAAGAGCGGTCTTAAGGAAGACGTCTTCCTGCGCTACGCGGACGGCGAACTCTGGATCGCGGACATCGCGCCCAACACCAATCATTTCGTCGACTTCTCCGACCCGCGCGGGCGCCGCTGGTGGGTCGACAACATGAAGCTATACCAGGACCTCGGGATCCACGGTCTCTGGAACGACATGAACGAGCCCGCGATCGACGGGCAAGCCATGCCGGACAACGTGGTGTTCGACTTCGACGGCCAGGAGGCCTCGGCGCTCGAGGCGCAGAACTACTACGGCATGCTGATGGCGCGCGCCGCGTTCGAGTCGGCCGAGCAATACGGCGGGAACCGGCGACCCTTCGTGCTCAGCCGCTCGGGGTTTGCGGGAATCCAGCGCTACGCCGCGGTGTGGAGCGGCGACAACCAGGCGAAGGACGAGCACATCCTGCTCGGCGCGCTGCTCATCAACCAGATGGGATTGTCCGGCGTGCCGTTCACCGGTCCCGACCTCGGCGGCTATATCGGCGACGGCAACAAGGACCTGTTCCGTCGCTGGATCGAGGTCGGCGTCTTCGCCCCGTACCTGCGCAACCATCGCGGGCAGTACACGGCGGCCAACGAGCCCTGGGCTTACGGCGAGGAAGTCGAGGCGATTTCGAAGGCTTACATCGGGTTCCGGTACGAGCTGATGCCATATCTCTACTCGACCTTTTTCGAATCGTCCCAAACCGGCATGCCGGTGAGCCGCAGCCTCGCCATGGATTCGCCTTTCGACGCCATCGTCTACAACCCGGACTATCAGTACGAGTTCCTGTTCGGTCCCGGGCTCCTGGTGAATCCCATGACGAGCCGCGAGCAGAGGAAGTCGACGTACCTGCCCGCAGGACAATGGTATGACCTGTTCACGGACGAGCGGCTTGACGGCGGCCGCATCCACACAGCGGACTATGCAGGCCACCGGATCCCGATTTTCGCAAAGGCGTCGGCAATCATTCCGATGCAGGGAAAGGTGCAATCGACACGAGACGATCCGGGGCCGCTGCTTTACGTCCACGTCTTCAATGGCGCCGAGCGGAGCGAGTTCGCCTACTACGACGATGACGGCGAAACTCTTGACTACCGCAAGGGGCGGTTTCACAAGCGGCTGATCACGTTCGACCCAGCGACGAAGCAAGTCCGCTTCTCGCGCCCCGAAGGGAGCTTTACCGGGCGGTTCCGGAAGATCAAGCTGATCCTGCACGGATTCGACACGGCGCAGGGGGCGACGGTCAACGGAGCGGCGACGGACGTGCAATCGGAGGTCGTACGCATGCTGGACCCACTCGAGGCCCTGAGCGACGTCTACTGGGAAAAGCAGAAACTCGAACAGCTGCGCCAGATGGAGCCGATGACTCCACAAGCGACGCTCGAATTCGAGGACGCGGCTGAAGTCGTGGTGCGCTGGCGCTGACGGCGCAACCGTGTCAATGACGACATTCCTTGCCCGCCTAGCCCGACTTTGCGTATTGCTGTGCGGAGCAGTCGGCGCGGGCGAAGCGGCACAGAGCAATCCGGTGGTCGTCCGCTCTCCAAGTGGGCGCCTAGAGTTCGAACTCTTCACGAGTGCGGCGTCCGGAGCGGCGACCCAGGTCCAGTACCGGGTTTCCCTGTCGGATCGAATGGTCGTCGACGCATCGAACCTGGGCGTTCGCCTGAATGAGGGAATGGAGCTCGGTCGCAATAGCGTGGTCGTTGGCACTGACTCGATCGAGATTGACGACTCGTTCGAGCAATATCCCGGCAAGCGCAGGCACGTGGTAGATCGCGCATCCCAGGCCACGATTACGCTGCGCGAGCGCGGAGCGAAGCTGTTTGAATGGCAGCTCGTGGTTCGCGCGTATGACGACGGCGTCGCGCTGCGGTACCGGTTTCCCAAACAGCCGGGTTGGTCGGATCTGGAACTGGCCGACGAGCTGACGGAATTTGCCTTTCCGAGAGGCGCGGTCACAACGGCGCTGCCGCTCGCGGGCTTCACCACGTCGCACGAAGGCCGCTACGAGCGGCGAGGCGTCGACGAGATTCCAGCCGACTGGCTGCTGGGGTTGCCGCTCCTGGTGGAACTGTCGGGCGTCGGTTGGGCCGTCGTCCTCGAGGCGAACCTCACCGACTACGCCGGCATGTATCTCGCGCGAGGCACGGGCTCCGGCAACACATTGGTCAGCCGGCTCTCGCCCCGTCCGGACAAGCCGAAGATTGCCGTCCGCGCCACCCTGCCGCACGAGTCGCCCTGGCGGCTGATCCTGGTTGGTCAGGAGGCGCGGCAATTGGTCGAATCGGACACCGTACTCAAGCTCAACGCGCCGAGCGCGATTGCCGACACTTCGTGGATCAGGCCGGGCAAGACGACGTTCCCGTGGTGGAACGATTTCTTTGAAACGGGCGTGCCGTTCAAGATGGGTCTCAACACCGAAACGGCCAGGTACTACATCGACTTCTGCGCAGAGTACGGCATCCCCTATCACACGCTCGACGGCGTCAACGGCCTGGCCTGGTATGGCGGGCCTATCGTGCCGTACGAAGGCGCCGACATCACCCAAGGAATCGACGGACTCGATCTACAGGAAGTCATCGCCTATGCGCGGCAGAAGGGCGTGCGGCTTCGGCTGTGGATGCACTGGGAGGCGGCGAAACGACACATGGCCCGTGCATTTCCGCTTTATCGCGCCTGGGGCATCGAGGGCGTGATGATCGACTTTATGGACCGCGACGACCAGGAGATGGTCGGATTCCAGCGCGAGCTGCTGCAGCTCGCGGCCGACAATTACCTGACCGTGACGTTCCACGGCGTCGCGGCGCCGACCGGCCTCGAGCGGACCTTTCCGAACCTGCTAAACAGCGAGGCTGTGCTGAACCTGGAGCATGGCAAGTGGGACGAAGTCGGCGTGACGCCGGAGCACGACGTCACCGTGCCGCTCACGCGAATGCTCGCCGGCCCGCTCGACTACCACCAGGGCTCGCTCCGCGGCGTGCCGCTCGACCGGTTCAAGCCAAGGGTCGCCGAACCGCTGGTGATCGGCACGCCCGCCCGGATGCTCGCCTCGTACGTCGTGCTGCAGAATCACTTGCCGATGATGGCCGACTATCCCTCGGCCTATCGCCGGCATCCGCTCACACGGCTCATGGCCGCTATACCTTCCACTTGGGACGACACGGTAGCGCTGGCTGCCCGGGTGGGCGAGGAAGTGGTGATCGCTCGCCGCAGCGGCAACGATTGGTGGGTCGGTGCGATGACGGATCGGCACGCTAGAGATGTACGGGTACCGCTCTCATTCCTGCCGGCGGGAATGTTTCAGGCGGAGACCTACCGGGACGATCTCGCCACGCAACAGGGCTTCAAGCTCGAATCGCGCGAAGTGACGCCAGTCGACGAGCTCACCCTCCCCCTCGCCGCAGCGGGAGGCGCGCTCGTCAGATTGACGCTGATTCCCGAACCGCCGCCCAAGTGGCGGTTGGTGTGGAGTGAGGACTTCGACTCGCTCGACCCGGACAAATGGGAGCTGATCGACGACAGTCGGCCGACGAACGATTCGCTGCAGGACTCTCTGCCGGGACAAGTCCGCGTCAAGGACGGCAAGCTGGAACTTTTGTCCGAGAACAGGCCGTCGCGCGGCCTGCCGTATCGCTCCGGCAAGGTCGCCAGTCGAATGGCACAACGGCTCGGGCGGTGGGAAGTCCGGGCCAGGCTGCCTGGCGGCAGCGGCGTGTGGCCCGCCATCCGATTGCTGCCCGATGGGCCGTGGCCGGCCGGGGTTGAGATCGGCATCATGGAGAATCGCGGCGACCAGCCGACGATCACTTCGAGCAGCGTTCGCTGGGGCACGCAAAACCCGGATTCACACGAGTCGTTTGGAACCGCGCAGCAGACGGGGATCGACGGCCAGCTCGTTTCGTATGACGAAGGATTTCACACCTTCGCCTGCGAATGGGTCGACAACCAGCTCCGGTTCTACGTCGACGACATGCATCACGCGACGTACTACAACGACGAGGTGGGATACCTTCTGCCGAGTTTCACCGCGCCGATGCGGCTCGCCATCGATACGGCGGTCGGCGGCGACTTCCTGCCGCCACCGGACGCGACGACGGTGTGGCCGCAGCGCTTGCTCGTCGATTGGGTCCGCGTCTACGAGCTCGCCGACGAACCTGGCAGCCGGACTTTTCGAAACGGTGGATTCGACGAGAACGGTGGCTCGCCGGCCGGCTGGCACATCTTCGGCAATATCGTCGACGGCAAACCGAATGTGCTCGTGCATCGCGAGGCGGTGCGCGATGGCACTCACGCGTTGAAGATCTCCGGTCAGGGGATCGGCGGTGGCAACTATTCCGGCACGAGCCAAAGCATCAGCGTCGCCAGCGGCGAGCGGGTCCGTGCAAGGCTCGCGGCGCTCGTGCGTTCACAGGAGAAACTGACCGATCCGAATGACCGAGCATCAATGAAAATTGAGTTCTACAACCACTGGGCCGACTATTTCGGCGGCCCGGCAATGCTCGGCGTGCAAGAGCGGGCGATTGCCGACGCGGCGACACCTACCAATTCATGGCACGACTACGAACTGGAAGCTGTAGTGCCGGTCGGCGCGATCGAGGCCCGGTTGACCCTTGTTTTCGGCCAGGCCTCCGACGAGCCGGGCGCGGTCTACATCGACGCCGTCGAATTCGAGCGCATCCCATGACACCACTTGGGATTCCGGCCTGGCGCAATACCCCGCCGATCTGGCGGCACCTCGAAGCGTTGCTGTTCGCTGCCGTGTTCGTCTACACGACCTGGGGCCTCGCGGTCGGCCTCGTGCACTATGCGCAAAAAACCGCCGGCGGCGAGGGATTTGTCTCCGACTTGCTCAAGCCCTTCAACGACGGCGATTACCACGACAGCGTGCTGGCGGTGGTCGGGCTGCTGATTTCGCTGCTGACTTTGTGGGAGCTCGCGCGCTTCTTCATCGTGCAGGCCGGCAAGGAGCGCGCCCAGGGGCACAGCCCGGGCATGGCGGCGCGACTGTTCCGGGCGACGGCGCTCGAATATCAGCCCACCTTTTTCGCAGGTCTGCTGCTCGGCCTGTTGCCGCGGCTGATCGTGATCGACGTATTCTGGCTGCTGTTGCCGTACTTCCAGCAGTCTGCGCTGTTTCATGTCGGTTACACCTGGTACGGCTGGCTCTATGCCCTGCTGATATGGGATTTGTCCATGTGGACCTGGCATTACAGCGCGCACAAGGTGCGCCTGCTGTGGTGCCTGCACTCACCGCACCACGCGCCCCAGAACCTGAACATGACGGTGGCCTGGGTGCACTTCTTCGCGGAGGGCTACTACAGCGCACTAGTGCAGGTACCGATCCTGATGCTGCTAGGCGTCGAGCCCGCCATGCTGGTCGTGCTCATGGCCTTCGAGGTCACCTGGGGGACCTTCATCCACGCGGGCGAGCGCTCGTTCCGCACGGGCCGCTTCGGCCCGGCGCGCTTCTTCATCATCACGCCCTCCTACCATCGCGTGCATCACGCGAAGAACCCGCTCTACATGGACAGGAACTTCTGCTCGCTGCTGCCGTTCTGGGACTGGATGTTCGGCACGCTCCAGCCCCTGCGCGACGAGGTGAAGATCGAATACGGCATCACGCGCGACATCAACGTCACCAGCTTCGTGGACTTTTACTTCGGCGAGTTCCTGCTGCTCGCGCGCGACCTGCGCAGTGCGCGCGGCTGGCGCATCAAGCTCGCCTATCTCGTGAAGCCGCCGGGCTGGGCGCCCGGCGATGCGTCGCACACGGCGGCGAGCGCGCAGCGCGGCTTTCTCGCGGACCACCCGGAGCTGCGCCCTCCGGGCGCCCCGGCGCTGTTGGCCCGCCTGTCTCCGCGGCATCTGCCGGCCGCGCAGCGAATCGTATGATTCCGGGCCCGCGAATTCGACGGCGCCACGTAGCTCTCATCGCGCTGGCCCTGTGCCACCTGTCGACGGCGGCCGCGCGCGAGCGCGTCGAGCTCGGCGTCTGTTTCCACCACGGCGCCTACGGCGACGAATACACGCCGGAGGCCGCGAAGGTCCTCGACGACCTGCGCGCCGCGGGGCCCTTCTGGATCCGCGGCGACTACGAGGACCCGGCGAAGGACTTCCCCTTCGTCGCCGACATGGCGCGCAAGGGGATCCGGGTGCTCGCGCTCCTGCCCTGGTATTCCGCTGATACCGCCGGATGGCCGGCCCTCGTCCGGAAGGAGGTCCATGGCGTGCCCGGCGTCGCCGCATGGGAAATCGCGAACGAGCCGGAGATGAGCTGGTGGGGCGGCCCGATTGCGCCGGGTGACTACATGAAAATGCTCCGCGACGCGCACTCCATCATCAGGTCCGCCCAACCAGACGCGCGAATCGTCGCCCCGGCCGTCGGCGCAACCGAAGAAGGCGTCGCGTACTTGAGGAAGCTCATCGAATCCGGGCTGCTCGAATACGTCGACGCCGTGTCCGTGCACTACTACGTCTTCCACCGGAGCCAGCAACTCGAGGCCGTGAAGCGCCTCGTCGCCGGCCGCAAGCCGATCTGGATCACGGAAACCGGCTGGACCACGGCCGACCAGGAAGGCGGCGAGGAAGCACAGCGCAGGTACGTCGAGGAATACTACGACCCGGAGCGCGGCATCCTGGGGGCCGATCCCGCCATCCAAGTGATCTTCAACTACCAGCTCAACGACGAGCACTATCCTGCGCCGCCCGACAAGGACAGTGGCTGGGGCCTGACGTACGGGCCTGAAGGCGGATTCGGGAAGAAACTGGCCTACCGCGAATTCAGGAAACTGCTGGCGCCTGATTCACCCTGATTCGACGGCCCGCGCCCTTTAGCGCTGTCGATCAGTCGTCATTGTCTCGAACGCGATGCGTTGAAGCATGCGTGCCTGTCCAGGCTCGATGCGGAGCTCCGCAGCGGCCTCTTCGTCGCCCCCGAGATCCCGCGGATCGCGGCCGGTGACGCTGCCGAAGATCACGAGCGCTGCAAGATAGGAGCCGTACGCGCTTGCGTGGTAGCCGTCTTCCGCCCAGAGATTGATTTGATCGGGGCCGACCGCCTTGTAGGGATTTGCCGCTGCGATGCCCTGGGCGATCGCGCGGCTCCAGGCCTCGCCGACCGGAATGACGGCGCGCACCTGCGGCGAGCGCCCGGCCGCCTTGTCATACGCGGCGCGCACGTCGATGGCCATGGCGTCGATCGGCTTGCCGAACCAGTGACCGGATTCGAGCCAGGTCTGGTCGGCGCGAGACCAGGTCGCGAACAGCCGCACGTCGACCCGCGGGTTCGCAGCATGGAACATCTGCGCGAGCTTCGTGGCGTACTCGACAATCGTCCCGGCACTGCCCGGCGCATCCGCGTCGAGCGTGCTGTAACCCTGCACGACGACGTGGTCCCAGGCACGCCCGATCAGCGCCGATTTCTCGCGATAGTGAAAATCCAGGTTCGTGCTTCCGGCCGTCTCCAGGTGGACGTCGTACTCGAGTCCCGCCTGCCGGGCGAAGGCCGCGAACAAGGCCGGTATCCCACCGATGCCCTCGCGATTGAGATCAGTCACGGTCTCCGGCCGAAAACGCTCGACTTGCGGCACCGCCCCGGCCGTGAAGCTGTTGCCGACGAAAAGAATCGTCTCGGCGCATTGGGCGGCCTGCAGCCCGGCGATGCCGAGCAGCAGAGCCGCAATGCGCGCACGGTTCACGGCAGGATCTGGAGCGCGGCCGGCGTGCCTTGCGCCGAATCGGGACTGATCCACACGGCCGCTTTCGCCGGCTCGACGACCCACTGGTTGCGATCGTTCCACAGCGCGAACGCGTCGGGCTGCAACGTGAAGGACACTTTCTTCGTCTCGCCCGGCGCGAGCGCGACGCGCTGAAAGCCCTTCAGGGCGCGAACCGGCTGGGAAACGCTCGTGCCCATGAGCCGGACGTAGAGCTGGACGACCTCCTCGCCCGCGCGCGAGCCCGTGTTCGTCACCTCGGCGCTCGCGGTCAATGCCAAAGGCGCAGAAGCCTTGAGGGAGCTCGCGCTCAACTCGGGCGGTCCGTAGCGGAACGTCGTGTAGGTGAGGCCGTGGCCGAAGGGAAACTGCGGCTCGTTGCGCTCGTCGAGATAGCGCGACACGTACATGTCGTCGCTGTCACCGGGCGGTTCGGTCAGGTCCTTCTTGTTCGCCGGACGCCCCGTATTGAGCGCGTTGTAATAGATCGGCAGCTGCCCGACGCTGTACGGCCAGCTCACCACGAGCTTCCCGGTGGGACTGGAATCTCCGAACAGCGTGCGCACGAGCGCGGGTCCCGCCTGGATGCCGGGGAGCCATGCGGCCAGCACCGCAGGCACGTGCTCGAACGCCCAGGGCAGCGTCAGGGGACGGCCGCTGAACAGCACGAGCGCCACCGGCTTGCCCGTCGCGACGATCTTCTCGAGCAGCTCCTGTTGACGCCCCGGCAAGCCGAGGTGCGCCCGAGACGCCGCCTCGCCCGTCATCGCCTGGCCGCTTTCCCCCAGCGTCAGGATGACGACGTCCGCCGTCGCGGCAACAGCCACGGCCGCGGCAAGGTCTGCGTCGGAGCCGTCGGTGATTCCGACGCCCTTGTGCCGGACAAGGCTTTGCGCGCCCACGCGTTGGGCGAGCGCGGCCTCGAGGGACGTCACATCCTCGCCGCGACCGAGGCCCGCCCAGGATCCCAGCGCGCTGTTCAGATCGTCGGCGAGCGGCCCGATCAGCGCGATGCGGCGAAAGCGGTCCGACAGCGGCAAGATTGGCGCGCCACCCGGTCCGGGCGCATTCTTCAGCAGCACGAAGGAGCGTTCGGCCACCGTTCGCGCCAGCGCGATGCCGTCCGGCCGCAGCATGGCGGCGGCCTCGCGCGACTCGTCGGCATACGGCCGCTCGAACAGGCCGAGCGCAAACTTCACGCGCAGGACATTCCGTACCGACTCGTCGATGCGTGCCTCGGGGACCTGTCCGGACTTCACCAGCGCGGCGAGGTAGTCGTGGTAGACGCTGCTGGCCATATCGACGTCGACGCCGGCGAGAAATGCCTTGCGGGCGGCGGTCTCGCGATCGTTCGCGATGCCGTGCTGGATCAGCTCGCGAACCGACTCCCAGTCGCTGTCGACGATGCCGCGAAATCCCCACTCCTCGCGCAGGACCTGCCGCAGGGTGAACGGATTGGCGGACGCCGGCACGCCGTTGATCGCATTGAAGGCCGACATGATAGTGGCAGCCCCCGCGTCCACGGCGGCTCGAAACGGCGGGAGATAAATCTGACGCAGCGTATGCTCGGAGATCTCCGTCGTGTTGTAGTCGCGACCGCCCTCCGCCGCCCCGTAGCCGACGTAATGCTTGGCGGTGGCGGCAATGCTGGCCGGCGCGTCCAGCCGCGTTCCCTGGTAGCCGCGCACGTAGGCGGCCGCCATTTCCGACCCGAGGAACGGATCCTCGCCGGCGCCTTCCGTCATGCGGCCCCAGCGGGCATCACGGGCGATGTCGACCATCGGCGAAAACGTCCAGCGAATCCCGGTGGCGGAGGCCTCGCGCGCCGCGATCCTCGCCGACTGCTCCACGAGTTTCGGATCCCAGGTCGAAGCCATCGCCAGGGGCACCGGGAAAATCGTCCGGAACCCGTGGATGACGTCGAGGCCGAAGACGATCGGGATCTTGAGGCGTGACTTCTCGACGGCGATGCGCTGGTACGCGTTCGTCTCTTTCGCCGTCGAGATGTTGAACAGGGCGCCGATCTGCCCCTTGGCGATCATGTCCTCGTAGTCCGTGCGGCCGGTTCCGGGACCCGTCGGTTGACCGGCCGAGTACTGGACCAGCTGTCCGACCTTTTCCTCGAGCGTCATCTTGCGCAGCAGGGCTTCAACCCGGGCGTCGAGGGCGGGGTCGTAGATGCCGGTGCGAGCTTCGATCGCGGAGGTCGGAGTTTCGGGTTGCGCCTCCGCGCCGAAGCAAGCCAGAAAGGCACTGAAGGCTAGCGTAGTGCACAGATTTCGCATGGCTTTGCTCACTCTCCTGGCGTACCCGTTGGGCGCTCAGCGCTTGCCCATCGCCCCGAG
>DATMEC010000255.1:0-2247 GCA_035557125.1 Steroidobacteraceae bacterium | reverse complement strand
AAAGGAAAAAGCCCAGGCCGAGACGGTCGCCAAGGGCGTCGAAGGCGTCAAGGGCGTCGAGAACAACCTGGCGGTCAAGCAGGCATCGCAGACGACCGGCGGCGCAATCGACGACTCGACGATCACGGCCAAGGTCAAGTCTGCGTTGATCGACGATGACACGACCAAGGGGGGCGACATCAAGGTCGAAACCCGCGGCGGCGTGGTCCAGCTTTCGGGCTTCGTTGCCACCCAGGCGCAAAAGGACGCGGCGACGAAGGTCGCGAAGTCCGTCTCGGGCGTGAAGTCCGTCAACAACGGCCTCGGCATCAAGCAGTAGTCGATCGGCTCCGTCAATCGCCGACGCGGACGACGAGGAAGTCGATTTCGGCTTCCTTGAGCCGCGTTCGCACGCGCTCGAGGTCCGAGGGTTCCGTGATCGGCCCGATGCGCACGCGATGCCAGGTGTCGCTGTCGATGGCGACGCGCTGCACGTTCGACTCGATGCCCTGCAACGCCAGCTGCGCGCGCACCCGGTCGGCGTCCTCGAACTTCCGGTACGAGCCAGCCTGCAGCACGTAGGCGCCCTTCTTCTCGGCGGACTCCGGCGCGTCGCGCGGCACGACGACCTCCTTCTCGGGGACGACCACCTCGAAGTTCGGCAGCATCTGGTAGAAGTCGTAGCGATCCGCAGGTTCCTCCGTCGCTGACTCGCTCGCCGAGGCGGGCTCGGCAGGCGCCTCCGTTTCGACCGCGGCCTCGGAGGGCCGCGGGTCGCGCGGGTCGAACAGGTAGAGCGCGAGGCCGATGGCGAGGCCCGACACGAGTCCGATCAGGAGGCCCGTCCAGCCCGAGAAGCCCTCGCGCCGGCCACGGCTGCGCTTGTAGTCCCTCGCCACCATCACATGGTTTCCGGCGCGGAGACGCCGAGGATCGCGAGCGCATTCTGCAGCACCTGCCGTGCCGCGGCGATGAGGGCCAGCCGGGCATTCCGCGCCTTCGCGTCGTCCACGATGAACGGCAGCGCCGCGTAAAAAGCGTGGAACGCCTGCGCGAGCTCGCGCAGGTAGTGCACGACGAGATGGGGCGCGCGCTGCGCCGCGCCCTGGGCGACGATCTCCGGCCAGCGCGAGATTTCGCGCATCAGCGCGAGCTCCGCCGGCTCGCCGAGCGTCGCGATCGCAGCAAGCCCGGCGTCGAGGTCGAAGGCGAGCCCGCGCTCTGCGGCCTGCTTCAGCACGCTCGCGATGCGCGCGTGCGCGTACTGCACGTAGTAGACCGGGTTGTCGTTCGTCTGTTTCTTCGCGAGCTCGAGGTCGAAGTCGAGCATCTGGTCGTTCGAGCGCATCACGTAGATGAAACGCGCGGCGTCGTTGCCGACCGCGGCGCGCAGGTCCCGCAGCGTCACGAACTGGGCTTCGCGCTTGCCCATCGCGACCTTCTCGCCGCCCTTCCACAGCGTGACGAACTGGATCATCGGCACCTCAAGCGATTCGGGCGGCTCGCCCATCGCCGCGAGTCCCGCGCGCACGCGCGCGACGTAGCCGTGGTGGTCGGCGCCGAGGATCGTCACCAGGAGGTCGAAGCCGCGCTCGCGCTTGTCGAGGTGATAGGCGATGTCGGAGGCGAAGTACGTCTTTTGCCCGTTGGCGCGCACAACGACGCGGTCCTTCTCGTCGCCGAACAGCGTCGCCCGGAACCAGGTCGCGCCGCCCTGCTCGAACACGTGACCGTTCGCGCGCAGCCGCCGCAGTGCGCGGTCAATCGGTCCGCCGTCGCGTCCGTCGCCGAGGTCCTGCTCCGAGTACCAGCGGTCGAAAGTAACGCCGAACTCGGCGAGGTCGTCCTTGATGTCGGCGAGCATGTCGGTGAGGCCCGCGTCGAACACGGTGCGGAATCCCTCGCCAAGCAGGGTCCGGGCACGCGAGATGACCGCGTCCACGTACTGGTCCTTGTCGCCGCCGGCGCCTTCGTCGGGCGGCAGGCCGGCGACGACCTCCGCCGCCGGACGGCGAAGCGCATCGCCGTGCTCCTCGCGCAGGCGCGCCGCCACCGGGCGCACGTAGTCGCCGCGGTAGCCGTTCGCCGGGAAGGGCAGGGATTCGCCGCAGGACTCGAGATAGCGCAGCCAAACGCTCGCCGCGAGGATATCCATCTGGCGGCCGGCGTCGTTCACGTAGTACTCGCGGTGCACCTGCCAACCCTCGGCCTCGAGCAGGTTCGCGACCGTCGCACCAAAGGCCGCCTGGCGCCCGTGGCCGACGTGCA
>DATMEC010000254.1:0-6797 GCA_035557125.1 Steroidobacteraceae bacterium | reverse complement strand
GCTCGGCATGGAGGAAGGCTTCGACGTCGGCCTCGAGATGTCGGGCAACGCCTCGGCGTTCCGCGACATGCTGCGGGTGATGCACCATGGCGGCAGCATCGCGATGCTCGGCATCCCGCCCGGCGAGGTCGCGATCGACTGGAACCAGGTCATCTTCAAGGGGCTCGTGATCAAGGGCATCTACGGGCGCGAGATGTTCGAGACCTGGTACAAGATGGCTGCGATGCTGCAGAGTGGGCTCGACGTCAGCGGCGTCATCACGCACCGTTTCCGGGCCTCCGACTACGCCCGCGCCTTCGAGACGATGGGCGGCGGCCAGTCTGGCAAGGTCATCCTGGACTGGGCGGCCTAGGGGACTGTCACCTTTGACACCGCCATCCCCTGCCGACGGGAAAACCTGTCGTCAAAGGGGACTGTCCCCTCCTCCTATCCCCGCTACCTACTCCACCCGACACGAACAGAGGTAAACCGGCCGGCCTTCTGCAGCGAGCGCCAGCAGCGCCCGCGCCCGCTCGAGCGCAAATCCGACCTGCGGGAGGGTCTCGCGGCGCGGCAGGACGGCGTCGATCACCCAGGCGGCGCCGCCGCGCAGGCGCCACGCGAGTGCGTCGCGCCAGGTGTGTTCCTGCTCGATCCAGCGCACGCCGTATTCGTCTTCGTCGAGGCCTGCGAGCCCCGCCGCGGCGGCAATGGCGTCGTCGACCCCGCCGAGGTCGTCCACGATGCCTGCGGCCTTCGCGTCCGCCCCGGTCCACACGCGTCCCTGGGCGAGGCTGTCGATTTCCTCGGGGCGGCGCTTGCGCGCCGTTGCGACGCCCTCGACGAACGTGCGGTAGTGGCGCTCGACCGACGCCTGCAGGATCTCCTTCGCCTCGGGACCGAGGCCGCGGTCGAGATCCGTCTGCCCGGCAAGCCGCGTGGTCCCGAACCCGTCGTTCGTGATGCCGATCTTGTCGAGCGTGCGCTGGAAGGTCGGTATCACGGCGAACACGCCGATCGACCCCGTGATCGTCGTCGGCGCAGCCAGGATGCGGTTGGCGTCCATCGCGATGTAGTAGCCGCCCGAAGCCGCGACCGTGCTCATCGAGGCGACGACCGGCTTGCCGGCTGCCTTGAGCGCCGCGATCTCGCGACGGATCACCTCTGAGGCCATGATGCTGCCGCCCGGACTGTCGATCCTGAGGACGACAGCGGCGATGTCCTCGTCATGGCGCACGTCGCGCAGGACCTGCGCCAGCGAATCGCCGCCGATGAGGCCGGGCGCGCGTTCGCCGTCGAGGATTTCGCCGGAGGCCACCACGACGCCGACCGTCTCGTCGCCATCGCCGCGCAGCGCATCCTCCGAGCGAACGTACGGCAGGTATCCCCCCCATTCGATCGCGGAGAATCCGTTCTCCTCGTCCTCCCCGGCGACCTCCGCGATGATCGCCTCGAATTCCTGGCGCGTCTTGAGCCCGTCCACCAGGCCGCGAGCGAGCGCGTACTGCGCGATATCGCCGCCGGTCGCCCGGATGCCGGCCGCCGCCTCGTCGGCGTAGGCCTGGATCAGCTCCGGATCGAGGTTGCGTGCGGCGCCGACGTCGGCCTTGTACGCGTCCCAAAGCGCGCCGACCCAGATTTCGGCATCCGAGCGGTCCTCGGGCGACATGTCCGCCCGCAACCATTCGTCCGGCGCCGACTTGTGGCTGCCCGCCTTGAAGACGTTGATGTCCACGGCCAGCTTGTCGAGGGTTCCGCGGAAGTAGGTGCGGAAGTAGCCGAAGCCCTCGATCAGGATGTAGCCCATCGGGTCGAGGTAGACCTCGTCGGCCTGGGCGGCGAGGTAGTATTGGCGCTGCGAGTAGGACTCCGCGTAGGCGTAGACCTTCTTGCCGCTCTCGCGGAACCAGCGGATGGACTGGCCGAGATCCTGCAGCATCGGCAGGCCGGCGGCGTCGAGGCCCTCGAGATCGAGAACGAGGGCCTGGATGCGGTCGTCGTCGCGCGCGAGGTCGACGACGTCCACGAGGTCGCGTATGCGGGTTTCGGCGTGGAACTGGCCGCTCGCGCGGGACAGCGCACGGTCGAGCGGGTCGCCGGACAGTTCTTCGACCAGTTGTCCCTCGGGGGCCAGCACGAGCGCCGCGCGATCCGGGACGTAAGGCAACTCGGACTGGCTGGCTGCGATGAGCAGTCCGAACAGCACGAGCAGCAGGACGAGGTGCAGGACCTTGCGCAGCCCGTCGAGGGCGAACCAGACGCCCTTGACGACGGACCAGAGCGAGTGGAGCACGGGCATCCTCAGCCCAGCTTTTCCTCAATGCGCGCGGACTTGCCGGAGCGGTCGCGGAGGAAATAGAGCTTGGCGCGGCGGACCTTGCCGCGGCGCTTGACCTCGATCTCCGCGATCGACGGGCTGTGCGTCTGGAACACGCGCTCGACGCCCTCGCCGTGCGATACCTTGCGCACCGTAAACGAACTGTTGAGGCCGCGGTTCTTGCACGCGATCACGACGCCCTCGTAGGCCTGTACGCGCTCGCGGTCGCCCTCGCGCACCTTGACCTGCACGACCACGGTGTCGCCGGGACCGAAGTCCGGCAGCTTGCGCTTCATCGAGCGCGATTCCAGTTCCTGCATCAGCTTGTTCATGACTCTGTCCCCAATGCCGTCAATCTGTACCACGCGGTGGCTCAACGCCCTCCGCACTGCAAAATTCCACGAGCAGCGACTGCTCGTCCGGCGACATCCCGCGCCGGGCCAGGAGGTCGGGCCGCCGCTGCCATGTGCGCCCGAGCGCCTGCATCAACCGCCAGCGCCGTATGGCGGCATGGTTGCCGCCCAGCAGCACCGGCGGAACCGGACGGCCGTCCCACACCTCAGGCCGCGTGTAGTGCGGCCAGTCGAGCAGGCCTTCGCCGAACGAGTCCTCCAGTGCCGAGGCCTCATCGCCCAGCACGCCCGGCAGGAGCCGCACGACTGCGTCGATGACGATGAGCGCCGGAAACTCGCCGCCCGACAGCACATAGTCGCCGATCGACAATTCCTCGTCGACCAGCGCGTCGGTGACCCGCTGGTCGATGCCCTCGTAGCGCCCGGCCACCAGGGCAAAGCCCGGCAAGCCCGAGAGCCGGCGCGCTGCCGCCTGGTCGAACACCCGGCCCTGGGCCGACAGGCCGATCACCGGCGCGTTCGCCGGCAGGCGCCCTTTCACGGCGGAGACCGCCCGCGCAAGCGGCTCCGCCTTCAACACCATGCCGGGGCCGCCGCCGAAGGGTCGGTCGTCCACGGTCCGGTGCGCATCCTCCGCGTGGCTGCGCGGGTTCTCGAGCCCGATCCGGACCCGTCCCTTCGTCACCGCGCGCCCGAGCACGCCGGCCGCAAGCCCCGCCTCCACCAGCGGCGGGAACAGGGTCACGACCTCGATGAGCATCGGTCAGAACTCCGGGTCCCAATCGACCGTGATGCACTTTTGCACCGTATCCACCCGCAGCAACTGGCCCGGTCCGGCCGGCAGCCAGCGTTCGCGGTCTCCCGCCACGACCATCACCGCATTTGCCGGCAGGTCGATGAAACCGTCCACGCGGCCGAGCAACGCGCCCGCGAGGTTCACCACCTCGAACCCGACGAGGTCCTCCCGGTAGTGCTCGCCGGCCTTCAGGGCCGGCATTTCCACTCGGTCCACCCACAGCTCGGGCTTACCGAGCGCGATCGCTGCGTCGCGATCGTCGATCCCTTCGAGCCGCACGACCCAGCCTTTGCCGTGGGCCTTGCCCTCCGCAATCCGGAGCTCGCGCGTCGCGCGTCCCGGCGCGTCCGCGTGCCAGCGCGGAAACTCGAGAATCTGGCCGGGGGGTTCGGTGAACGAGTGGAGCTTGACCCAGCCCCGGACACCGAAAGGCCCGGTGATGCGACCGAGCACGACCCGTGTCAACGGAATCGCGCGGGCGGCCGCCGTCAGGCCGCCGCCTGCTTCCTCGCGGCGGATACGAGCGTGCGCACGCGATCGGACATCGTCGCGCCCGTGCCCGTCCAGTGCGTGATGCGCGGAAGGTCGAGCTCGAGCTTCTTGTCCTTGCCGCGCGCGACCGGGTTGAAGTACCCCACTTGCTCGAGCACCGTGCCACCCTGCCGCCTGCGGCTGTCGGTGACGACGACGTGATAGAAGGGCGAGTTCTTGCCGCCGCGGCGCGTCAGTCGGATCGTGACCATCGATTGAATTCCTCGCAGCCTCGCTGCGTCAACGCATGGGGCGTTCAGGCCCCGTCAAAGAGCCGCGCATTCTACTCAAATCACCCGTTGAATGAAAGGCTTAGCCCTCGGGGGTAGTGTCTCAGTCTGGCCCGGCGCACTATGAGCCGGCTGCATACCGAAGGAGACAGGCCATGAAGAGACTTTTAGCTGGCCTGGCGCTTGTCCTCATGACGGGAGCCGCATATGCCGCCGCGACATGCTGCGGCATGGCTTGCTGTGGCGGCTGTCCACTCTGCTAAGGAACGTCAGGCTCTTCGCGAACCCAGCGCCCCACCCCGGTGGGGCGTTGTCGTTTTTACCTAGCGCGGGCCGAGTCCGCCCGGAAACGAGCCTTTGAGGCTCCGCATCATCTTGGCCAGTCCGCCTCCCCGCATCTTCTTCATGACTTTTTCCATCTGCATGAATTGCTTGAGGAGGCGGTTCACTTCCTGGACCTGGACTCCCGCCCCGGCGGCGATCCGCCGCTTGCGGGATGCGGCGATGATGGCCGGACGGCGCCGCTCGCCAGGGGTCATGGCGTCGATGATTCCGACCTGACGGCGAATCATGCGGTCGTCGACCTGGGCGAGCGCCCCGGGCGGCAGCGCCTGGTTCGGCAGTTTCGAGGCGAGCGCCTGGATGCCGCCCATGCGGTTGAACTCGGCGAGCTGCTCGCGCAAGTCCGTGAAGTCGAAACCCTTGCCCTTGGCCAGCTTGGCGGCGAGCTTCCCGGCCTTCTCCTGGTCCGCCGTGTCCCGTACCTGCTCGATCAGGGAGACGACGTCGCCCATGCCGAGGATGCGTGAGGCGATGCGCTCCGGGTGGAACGGCTCGAGCGCATCCGTCTTCTCGCCGACGCCGACGAACAGGATCGGCTTGCCCGTCACCTGGCGGACCGAAAGCGCAGCGCCACCGCGTGCATCGCCGTCTGCCTTGGTGAGCACCACGCCGGTCAGGTCGAGCGCCGCATTGAAGGTCTGTGCCGCGCGCACGGCATCCTGCCCCGCCATGCTGTCCACCACGAACAGGCGTTCGGTGGCGCCGACGGCGCGGTCGATCGCCTGCACTTCGCTCATCATCGCCTCGTCGACGTGGAGGCGGCCGGCCGTGTCGACGATCAAGACGTCATGCTGGTGGCGGCGCGCATGATCGACCGCGGACTCGGCGATCGCGACAGGCTCCGCACCCGCGGGCGGCGCGAAATAGGCCGCGCCGACCTGCTCCGCGAGCCGTTCGAGCTGCGTCATCGCCGCCGGGCGGTACACGTCCGTGCTCGCGAGCAGCACCTTGCGCTTGTGCCTCTCGATCAGGTGGCGCGCAAGCTTCGCGGCCGTCGTCGTCTTGCCGGCGCCCTGCAGTCCCGCGAGCAACACGATGACCGGCGGCGTCGCGTGCAGGTTGAGCCCGCGGCCCGGCTCGCCCATGACACGCGTCAGTTCCTCGTGGATCACGCCGATGAAAGCCTGCCCCGGCGTGAGGCTTCGCATCACCTCGGTGCCGACCGCGCGTGCGCGCGCGGCATCGGTGAACGCTTTCACGACGGGCACGGCGACGTCGGCTTCGAGCAGCGCCATGCGTACCTGGCGCAACGTGTCGGCGATGTTTTCCTCGGTCAGGCGGCCGCGCCCGCGCAGCGCGTCCACGGCCTTGCCGAGCCGGTCGGCGAGCGTGTCGAACATCTGGCCGCGGATTATAGGACGGCAGGGAAGCCGGTGCTTCGCGCCTGTACAATGAATCGGCGCACCCGGGGAGTCGTCGTCCGTGAGCGGATTTCTCGTCGTCTTGCTCTATCTGGTTGCCGCCGCCGCCGCCTGGCACGCGGCGCGGCGCGAAGTCCCGCGCGCTTCCTTCCGCGAGCCCGCGCCCTATCTTGCCGCGGCGGCGCTCGCCGCCCATGCCGCGTGGCTCGTCGACGCGCTGAGACCCGCGGGGGGCTTGGCGCTGGGCCTTGCGGACAGCGCCTCGGTCATGGGGCTCGCCATCGGCGCGGGTGGGCTCTTCGCTGCGTTCGCGCCGCGCTTTCGCACGGTCGCCGCCGTTTGCCTCGGCCTCGCAGCGATGCTCGCGGCCGGTACCGGCAGCATGCCGGCGCCTCAGGAGAATGCGCACCAAGGCTGGCCGTTCGCCGTGCACGTGGTGCTCGCGATGGGCTCCGCCGGCATGTTCGCGATCTCCGCGGTCCTCGTCGTCCTGCTCGCACTCCAGGACTCGGCGTTGCGCGGCGGCCGCACGGGCGGCTGGCTCGCGACGCTGCCGCCGGTCGAGAGCCTGGAGCGCGCGCTCTTCTCGGTGATCGGCACCGGCACGGCGGCGCTCACCGTCGCGATCCTCGCCGGCCTCCTCTTCGTCACCGACCTGTTTGCACAGCACCTCGTGCACAAGACGGTGCTCGCCCTCGTCGCGTGGGCGATCTTTGCCTGCCTGCTGGTCGGGCGGTGGCGCTTCGGCTGGCGGGGCCGCAAGGCGGCCCGCTACACGATCGCCGGATTCGTGGTGCTCGCCGTCGCCTATTTCGGCAGCAAGTTCGTGCTGGAGATCGTGCTCGGCCGGCATTGGGGATAACGACCTGTTACTCGCAACGGTGCTCG
>DATMEC010000253.1:0-5545 GCA_035557125.1 Steroidobacteraceae bacterium | reverse complement strand
CCGGAAAGTTGGAGCAAGCGGAAGGACTCTACCGGCAGATCCTCCAGCGCAATCCGAAGCATGTCGAGGCGCTGCGGTTCCTCGCGCTGATAGCCATCCATTCAGAGCATTACGGCCAGGCCGAGCAGCTCCTGAAGCGCGCCGTCGACATCGCGCCCGACTATCTTGCCGGCTGGATCGACCTCTCGCGAGCGCAGCTCGAGCGCCTCGACCTGCCCGCCGCCGCCGCCAGCATCGAACGTGCGGTCCTCCTCAACCCGCGATCCGCGAACGTGCAGGTCCACGTCGCCAACGTGCAGGCACGCTCCGGACGGCACGACGCCGCGATCGAGACCTACCGCCATGCACTCGCGCTGAACCCCAAATCCACCACCGCCGAGCTCGGTCTCGGCAACACGCTGAAGACGATCGGGCGCCAGGCGGAGGCGATCGAGGCGTACCGGCGCGCAACGGTGATTCGTCCGGCAGCGAGCGAAGCCTGGTGGAGCCTGTCGAACCTCAAGACCTTCCGTTTCGAGGACGCCGACATCGCGGAGATGGAACGCCAGCTCGCGCGCGCCGACCTCGGCGAGGAACAGCGTGTGCAGTTCTCGTTTGCGCTCGCCAAGGCCCGCGAGGACCGCGGCGAATATCCCCGCGCGTTCGAGCTCTACGCCGCCGGGAACCGCGCGCGACGCGCGCTCGAGCATTACGACCCGGTGCAGACCGAGATGATCCACGACCGCATTCGCGCCGTCTTCGACGCACAGTTCCTCGCCCGCCACGCCGGGTCGGGCGACGCGGATCCGGCACCGATATTCGTCGTCGGCCTGCCCCGCTCCGGCTCGACGCTGATCGAGCAGATCCTCTCCAGCCATTCGGCGGTCGACGCCACGCACGAGCTGCCCGAGGTCGGCCGGCTGATCCAGCAGATCGGGCGAGACCGCAGCGACCGCGTCGCCTACCCCGAAGCGGTGCGCGACTACGACGCGGGAAGCTGGGCTGCGCTGGGGCGCTCCTACCTCGAGCATACGCGCCAGTACCGCGGCGCAGCGCCGCGCTTCATCGACAAGAATCCCAACAACTTTGCGAGCGTCGGCCTTCTTGCGCTCGCCCTGCCGAATGCGCGCATCGTCAATGCGCGGCGGCACCCGCTCGACGCCTGCCTGTCCTGCTACCGGCAACTCTTCGCCCGCGGACAGCCGTTCAGCTACGACCTCACCGAGCTCGGCGAGTACTACCTGGAATACGAAAAAATGATGGCGCACTGGCACGCGGTGCTGCCGGGCCGAGTGCTCGACGTGCAATACGAGGACATGGTGGCGGACCTCGAGGGACAGTCGCGGCGCCTCGTCGCGCATTGCGGCCTGCCCTGGGAAGACGCCTGCTTGCGCTACTGGGAAACCGAGCGCGCGATCCGCACGGCGAGCTCCGAACAGGTGCGCCTGCCCATCTATGACAGCTCCGTGTCGCGGTGGCGCCAATACGAGCACCAGCTGGCGCCGCTCATCGAAATCCTGCGACCGGTTTTGCCGGCGTTTGGCCGCGAAGCTGGACTTGGTCTATCCTCCGGGGGATAAACACGCCGCTCGAGGGGGAAGGCATGAGCTCAGAGCCGAACCACAAGGCCCCGTTCAACCGGGTCGCCTATGCCGTCTCCGTCGCGTTGGCCGGCAATTACGCGCCAGCCGTGCTGGCGCAGGCGCAGACCGCGGACCTGGAAGCCGTGATCGTGACGGCCCGCAAGCGCGAAGAAACGCTGCTCGACATCCCCCAGGAAATCCAGGCGATCAGCCAGAAACAGCTCGAGCGCGCCAACCTCGACAGCGTCGAGGACTTCTCGCGCTTCGTGCCGAGCCTTGCCTACAACGCGGTGACCCCAGGTCGGGGCTCGATCTATTTTCGCGGTGTCGCCGACGACTCCTCCTCGTTCATCGCGGACGCCTCCTCGGCCATCTACCTCGACGAGCAGCCGCTCACCCAAAGCGCGCTGCAGCCCGAGGTTCACCTCGTCGACATCGAGCGAATCGAGGCGCTGCCGGGACCGCAGGGGACCCTGTACGGCTCGAGCTCCCAATCCGGGACGCTGCGCTACATCACGAACAAGCCGGACCCCGGCGCGTACTACGCGGACGTCGGCGTGGACGGCCACTCGGTCAAGGGCGGCGACGAGGGTTACGACGTTTCCGGAGTGCTGAACCTTCCGCTCGGGGACGACATCGCGATCCGCGTCGTGGGCTTCTCGGTGCGGGATGCCGGCTTCATCGACAACGTCCTCGGCGAGAGCCTCGGCGGGACGTTCGACAACGCCGACGTGGTCGACAAGGACGTCAACGAGCTGGAGTACATGGGCGGCCGCGCGGCCGTCCGGTGGCTGCCGAACGAGAGCTGGACCGTGGATGCAGGCGTCGTTCACCAGCAAATGGACGCGAACAGCTACACGGAGGACAACATCCTGCGCTCCGGCCGCGAGAACGCGGTGGTGCGCTTCGTCGACGAGAACCGCGAGGACGAATGGACGCAGCTCGCGCTGACGCTCCAGGGCGACCTCGGATTCGCCCAGTTCACCTCGGCCAGCAGCTACTTCACGCGCCGCATCGCCTACTTCCAGGACAACACCGACTACACGTTCTATCTCACCAATGCGTTCGGGGCCACATACGCCCAGTACGACCTCGGCCCGGATCCGGTCGGCCTCGGCTGGAGCGATGGCCCCTACGCGGACCGCATCGCGCAGGAGTTCCGGCTGCAGGGCGCGACGGAGAAGGTGACCTGGCTCGCGGGCCTGTTCTACGAGAAGGTGGAGGAAGGCTACAGCTTCTTCACGCGCGTGCAGGACTACGAGGACACGCCGTCCTTCAACTACTGGAATACGTACTACGGCGTGGAGCCCGGCACGACCGACAACGACTTCTACCACTCGAAGAACGACCAGAAGACCGAGCAGGTCGCCGCCTTCGGCGAGGTGGGTTACTCGCCGAACGAGGACTGGACGTTCACCGGGGGCCTGCGCTGGTTCGATCACACGCGCACGCGCGATTACTTCATCCAGACGCCGCTCAACCATTTCACGGCGAACCTGGGCAGGGTCGAGGAAACGACCAGCGACATCACCAAAAAGCTCTCCGTGCAGTACAACTTCACGGGCGACGTGATGGCCTATGCGCTGTACTCCGACGGCTACCGCGCGGGCGGCCGCAACGTCGTGCGTCCCGGCACCGTGTTGCCGGCGGATTACGATCCGGACTTCCTCTACAATTACGAGCTCGGCCTCAAGAGCCGCCTGATGGGCGGCCGCCTCGGAATGAACCTCACGCTGTTCCACATGGAGTGGGACGACTACCAGGTCGAGGTCGTGGACCCGGGCCCGCTGTTCGCGACGCTCGTGGCCAACGTCGGCGACGCCGAGATCGACGGCGTGAGCCTCGACTTCACCGCTTTCCTGTGGGACTCGGTCGATTTCGGCCTGAACCTGCAGGTGCTCAATGCCGAGACAAAGTCGGACAACGCCATCATCGGCACGGTGGCGGGCACGCGGCTGCCCTTCTCGGCCGAGGAGAAAGGCGCGGTGTGGCTCGAGTACACCCTCCCGGGCGAGTTCGCGGGCGGAAACTTCTATGGGCGCGTCCAGTGGAGCTACAACGGCAATTCGCTGAACGGCATCGGCGATGACGCGGTGCTGCAGCCGGCCTACCAGCTGACCGACGTGAAGCTCGGGCTCGCGGCCGACCAGTGGGAGGTCTACGCCTACGTGGACAACCTGACCGACGAGCGCGCGATCCTGTTCGACCAGTCGAGCGCTCCGCCGGGGACCGTCTCGATCAACTACCCGCGCACCTGGGGCATCGGCTTCACCAAGAGCTGGGGCGGCGCCAACTGACGACAACCCCGCAGAAGGCACGCCCGCGCTCCGATCGCGTCCGCGTGCAGCGGATGCGCAAGCGCGGGCAATACGACCGCGCCACGATCGACGCGATCCTCGACGAGGGCATCCTGTGCCACGTCGGCTTCGTGCACGGGGGCGCCCCGGTCGTGATCCCGACGCTCTACTGGCGCGAGGGCGACTACGTCTACCTGCACGGCTCGATCGCGAGCCGCATGCTCGGCAGCTCCATCGGCGCGCTGATCTGCGCGACCGTGACGCACCTCGACGGCCTCGTGCTCGCCCGCTCCGCCTTCCACCATTCCGCGAACTACCGCTCCGTCGTCCTCTTCGGCAAGCCGGAGGAAGTCACGGATCCTCGCGAGCGCGAGGCGCGGATGCGCGTCTTCATGGAGGGCCTGTTCCCGGGACGCTGGGACACATTGCGACCGGTAAAAGTGAAAGAACTGAAAGCCACGCGCCTCCTCGGCCTGCGTATCGACGAAGCTTCGGCAAAAATCCGCAGCGGCCCGCCGATCGACGATGCTGCGGACGTCTCGTGGCCGACCTGGGGCGGCGTGATGCCGATCGCGCTGCGCGCCGGCAAGCCGCAGCCGGATGCGCATGTGACAGATTCGTTGCTGCGCGCTCCGCGCTCGCGCGCAATTCGCGGTCGCTGACGCTTACACCGGATCGCGGCGTCGGCCGACGTCGCGACACTGCGACGTCGCCGCGAAGAAATGCGCGGCTCGATCGCCCATCATCGATCGTAGAGATGCATTACGCGCGCGCAACTATCTTCCGGTGGCTGCGAGTCGCAGCCGCCGTCGGTATCGTCGTGTGGCTCGCCAGCCGGGCGGGCCTCGAAGAAATCGTGCGCCATTTCTCTGGCATCAACATCCCGCTGCTCGTAGCCGCGGTCGCGCTCCTGTTCGCCGACAGTCTCGCGAAGGCGTGGAACTGGCGCAAGCTGATCGCGAGCCTCGTCACGGACCGCCAGGTCCCATTCGCGAAGGTGATGTCCTGGTACTTTGCCGGCGGGTTCCTCGGCGCCGTCGTGCCTTCGTCGGCCAGCACCGACGTGCTGCGCGCTTACCTCAGCCAGCGCGCGCTCGGCGGGCACGGCGCGGCCTGCGCCGCGTCGGTCCTCACATTGAACGGCCTCGGCTGGTTCGCCGGATGCCTGCTCGGCCTCGCCGGCATCGTGCTGCTCGAAGTCGGCCGCGAAATGCCGGCACTGCTCGACCCCGCGGCGATCGTCTTCATGCTGATGGCGATCTTCCTGCCCGTCGGCTACCACGTGCTGAGCACGAAGCGCGGGCGCATTCTCGAGCGTATGCGCGGGCTGCGCTGGCAGAAGCTCAAGGCGATACTCCGCCGCTTCGTGGACGCGGTATGCGTGTTCGAGCAGGCCCATGTGCGCTTCCTGCAATACCTGGTCGTCTCGGTGAGCGGGATGCTGGCGCAGGCCGGCATGTTCGCGCTGACCGCCGCGGCGGTCGGCGTTCACCTGCCGTTCGCCGTGTGGATGATCCTCGCCCCGCTCACGCGCATCATCGCGCTGGTGCCCATCTCGGTGATGGACTTCGGCCTGATCCAGGGCGCCCACGTGTGGCTGCTCGCCCTGTTCGACGTGCCGGCCTCGCAGGCATTCGTGATCTCGACCCTGTTCGCGTTGCAGGGCGCGTTCATCCACTCGACCGT